>RGWK01000100.1 GCA_010029775.1 Gammaproteobacteria bacterium | reverse complement strand
GTTATCCTCGGCATTACTGGCCTGAGGATCCCTTGCAGGCCGAGCCCACGCGGCGGGTCCGGCCGCGCAGTTGAAGCAGTCGAGGTGCACATGCCTGCGGTGATTCTGGTGACCGGTGCCAATCGCGGCCTCGGCCTTGAGTTCGTCAAGCAGTATGCCGAGGCCGGCTGGCAGGTGATCGCCTGCGCGCGCGATCTGCCGGGTGCAACGGCGCTGCGCGAGTTGGCGGCCGCTCACGCCAACATCAGCCTCGAATCACTTGATGTGGGCTCACTGGAGCAGATCAACGATCTGGCTGCGCGGCTCGCGGGTCAGCCGATCGACGTGCTGCTCAACAATGCGGGCTGGCTTGGTGATCGGCACAAGCAGTCACTCACTGAACTTGATTACGCCACCTTCGAAGAAGTGCTGCGCATCAATACCTACGCCCCGCTGGCCATGGCGCGTGCCTTCATGCCCCACGTGCTTGCCGGCACGCAAAAGAAAATCGTCGTGATCACAAGCGGCTTGTCGTCGCTGACCAACACGGCTCGTTTCGGCAACCTGTACTTTTATCGTCTGAGCAAGGCGGCGGTGAACATGGCCAT
This sequence comes from Gammaproteobacteria bacterium, assembly GCA_010029775.1. GTDB lineage: Bacteria > Pseudomonadota > Gammaproteobacteria > Steroidobacterales > Steroidobacteraceae > UBA964. The sequence continues at coordinate 6,794 of RGWK01000100.1, read as the reverse complement.
GCGCACGCTGCAGGCGGAGGTTCGTGGCCAGGGCATCAAGGTAGGGATACTGGCGCCCGGGATGGTCGACACGCGCTTGTTGCGCAACAGTGGTTACGAGGGTCCGGGCGTCATCGAAGCCCCGCAAAGCGTCACGGCGGTGATGCGGCACATCGAGGCATTGACGCAGGAGGCCGAGATGACGCTTTACACCGGCGAGAAGTTGCCCTGGTGAGCCGCTGAGAACGGCGCGCCACGGCGGCCGTTGAGGAACGCCTGAATCTCCGCGACGATCGACAGTGCAATCGCCTCAGGAGTGCGCCCGCCGAGGTCGAGTCCGACCGGGGCATGGAGGCGAGGTCGCAATCGTGCAGCGCGCTCACCGAGTTCCGCCGCGAGGCGTTCGCGGCGTGCCGCGGGCCCCAATAGACCGATGTAGGCGACGCTGCTCTCGGCAAGCACCGCGAGGTAGCGCCCGTCGGCCGTGAGGTGATGACTCATCACGACCGCGGCATCGACATGTTGCAAATCGACGCTCTCGCCCAGTGCCGCGATGTCGACTTCGAGCACTCGACAACGTGCCGGGAATCTTTGCGGGGTAATGTACGCCGAACGGTGATCGACAACCGTCACCTGCCAACCAAGGCGCGCAGCGAACTCGGCGACCGGCTCCGCATCCGGTCCTGCGCCGCACACGAGCAGCGTTGGTGCATGCTCAGCAGCGACGGAAAATACTTCGCGCGAACCTTGCTCCGTATCGATCCATTCGGTTCGGGCGCCACCCTCGGCAAATCGGCGCGCACAGATCAGCGCGAGTCGCGGCGCAGAGTCGGCACAGGACGCGGCGGTGCAGATACTAAATTCACCGCTTGCCACATCGATTGCCGTGGCGGCCGCCGTGCGCGAGTCACTCGCTTGCAGCAGGCTCGCCAACGGCTCATAGCCACTGTGCTCGTCTATTTTCAGCAGCAGCACACGCATCAGACCCTCGCAGCCGAGACCGAGGCCCCACACGGGATCGTCCGAGCCGCGACTGTCGTAACCGCGCACTGTGCATCGCTCGGTACTCGCCAGCAGTCGCAAGGCGTGATCCTGCAAGTCACCTTCGAGACAGCCGCCACTCAGCAAGCCGAGTCGCTCACCACCCGATGAGAACAGCATGAGCGCACCGCACTTGCGATAAGTGGACCCTTCCGTACCGATAATGAATGCAGCCACCAACGGCCGTCCGCTGCGGCGCTCTCGAGCAAAGAACTCACCGAGCGTTGACACGCCTAAGCTCGTCAATGCCGGATGACGATCTTGCCGAAGTGACTGCCGGTATCCATGTAGGCGTAGGCGTCGGCAGCATCTTTGAAATCGAAGGTCCGATCGATTACCGGGCGGATTGCATGACGCGCGATGAAGGCATTCATGTCTTCGAACATCGCGCGTGACCCCACAAAAATTCCGGAGACACTGGCGCTGCGTCCAATGAGTGCCAGGGTGGTGATGTCACCGCCGAAGCCCGACAAACCGCCGATGATGGCGATGTGACCGCCGGGCGCCAGCGCGGCGATGGACTGCTTGAGCGTACCGGAGCCACCGACTTCGAGCACATGATGAACGCCGAGGCCGCCACTGGCCTTGACGACCTCAGGCGCCCATTCCGGCGTATTTTTGTAGTTGATGCCCGCACGCGCGCCCATCTGCCTCGCCCGCTCGAGTTTGCTGTCACTCGAGCTCGTGATGAAGGGTAGACCGCCTGCGGCGGCGGCGAACTGCAAGCCAAAGATCGACACGCCACCGGTGCCCTGCAGTAGCACATGATCCCCTGCGCCCAGTCCGCCGCGTGCAAAGAGACCGTTCCAGGCCGTGACCGCAGCGCAAGGTAGCGTTGCGCCTTCCTCAAACGACAGCGACGCGGGCAGCGGTGTGACGCCCTGCTCGGAGAGCGTCACGTATTCGGCGAGCATGCCATCGACGCTGCCGCCCAGTGCCGAGGCGCCTGTGTCCGCGCGCGGTCGTCCATCGAGCCAGGTTTGGAAAAAAATCGCAGCGACGCGATCGCCGATCTTGACCCGAGAGACGTTGGAGCCCACAGCCACGATGTCACCAGCACCATCCGACAGGGGTACCAACGTGTCACGCGGACCCACCGGGTAGAACCCGCGCTGGATCATGATGTCGCGCCGGTTGAGCGAGCTCGCACGCACGCGCACGACGACCTCATCAGGCTTGGGCGGTCGGATCGGCGCGCCTTCGCGCAACTGCAGGCTGAAGCCCTGCGTTTGTTTGACGAGCTGGTACTGAAGTTGGCTTTTCGGGAGTGTCATGCCCCGATTGTACCGGCATCGCTACAGCGGTTTGCCATCCTCGCGTGAGAGGGCAACCACAGCCGATCGTGGGGGCAGGCCGTTGCCGTCCGGCCAATGACTGACGGGACGATCCACGGTGCCGCCTTCGCCCGGATGCTGGATGCTGAGGAACAGCGTGGTGCCATCGGGCGTGAACTCACAGCCGCAGACTTCGGCGCCCACGGGCGCACTGGCGATTTGCCGCAGCAAGCCCCGCTCCGGTCCTTGGGTAGGCACGACGAAACAGCCGTTGTTGGCGATCAGATCGCCGTCGGCATCGGTCACGATCCAAAGTCTTCCCGAGGGATCGAAGCCAAGGTTGTCGGGACAGGCAATCGGGCTGACCTGGCTGCGGTCGGCGAACCCTGCGTAGTAGGTATCGCCGCGCTGGACGCGATCAGGCACAACATCCTCGGCTCGGGTGATGAATTTGCTGCCTGCAACGCGCGGGTCGCCGGCCAGCAGGAACACGTTCCACCGAAAGCGCGTGCTCGCAGCGTCATCGTCAGCTTCGATGAGTTCGATGATGTGGCCAAAGTCGTTGCTCAAACGTGGGTTGGCGGCATCGGCGCCAAAGTCCAGCTCGCGCCCTGAGAACGCGCCACGCTTCTGAGCGCGGTCGGCATTTTTGGTGAGCGACATGTACACACGCCCGGTCAGCGGATTGGGCTCGACGTCCTCAGGGCGGTCCATCGGCGTTGCACCGAGCACATCGGCTGCGGCGCGGCACCGGATGACGACATCGGCTTGACTCGAGAAACCGTTGCGACTGTTCAGCGGGCCTTTTTCGTCGTGTACCAGCGGCAGCCACTCGCCATTGCCGGAGGCATCGAAGCGCGCCACGTACAGCACGCCCTCATCGAGCAAGTCGCGATTCGCAGCGCGATTTTTCGCATCGAAGCGATCGCGGGTGATGAACTTGTAGACGTACTCGAACTTGGTGTCATCTCCCATGTACGCGGCAACGCGACCGTCGCGCGTGAGAATGGTATTGGCGCCTTCATGACAAAAGCGACCGAGCGCCGTGCGCTTTTTTGGTGGCGAGTTCGGATCGGTAGGGTCGATCTCGACGATCCAGCCGTGACGAAAAGGCTCATGCGGTTCACGCCGCAGATCGAAGCGCGAATCCACCAGATCCCAGCCGTACACGGAGCGCTCGCCAATCGGCCAGCGTCGGTGTGCCTCGCGCGTCGTCTCGTCGCGCGTGGACGAGGCCCACGACGCAGCGCCACCGAAATAATCCTGGATGTTCTCTTCGGCCGTGAGATAGGTACCCCACGGTGTCTTGCCGCCGGCGCAATTGGCAAACGTACCGAGTGCGACGGTGCCGCTCGGGTCGGCCGCAGTTTTCATCAATCCGTGTGCGCGCGCAGGTCCCCTAATCTCGATCGGTGTCCGGGCCGTGATGCGGCGTGTGGGGCGAGTGCCGCGCTGCACCTGCCAGCCGCGCAGCCCTTGTTGGAGGGTGAGCACGCTCACACCATGGGCTGATTGCATCCAGGGCACGGTTTGCGGATGAGCGGCGATCCAGGCGTCACGCGCCTTGCCACGCTCGGCACCGGCTGCGCTCAGGCCTGCGAACACCAGCTGCGGTAGAACGTATTCGTGATTGACGCAGAGCGTGCCGCGCCGGCGGTTGTTACCCTCCGGGAAAAACGCGAGCGCATCGTTGTTGACCCCGAAGCGTCGATCCTGTCGCGCTGCCGCCGACTCATCGAGCCACTTGAGCGATCGCAGGTCCGCCGCCGTCAGTCCGGGATCACCTGGCCAGAGCGCATCGCCGGCGGCAATCACCGTGTCATAGCGCACACCCGCTGCGACCACGAGTGCATCAGCCTTCGAGGGTGCGATGGCGACGAGTGCCGAACCCGCCGAGGCAGGGCCCGTGGCCAAGGCCGCGGCGATGGCTGACGGCACGGTCGTGGCAAGACCCGACGCTGCGGCGACCCTAGGCGCACGGGCGAGAAAATCGCGACGGGACAGTCGATCGGCAAGCAGTGTCGAAAACGGGGTGGTCATCAGGGAGGCCAGGCGAGGTTCGGAAGGGGGTTTTAGTGTGCCATCCGGCCGCCGGCCCCGCCATGACCGTGCCGTGACCGCGGCATGACAGACAATACGGGAGCCGGGGCGTAGGATTGGCGTACCACCGTGAGCGAAGTAGCCGCAAACCATGAATGGCGGATTCTGGTCGTCGATCGCGACCAGGACGTACAGCGACACTTGGAGCGCGCCTTGGATGGGCGGCTCTTGGCGGACCGCCCAGTGCGACTCGACTGTTGCGATTCGTACATCGAAGCCGGGCAGCGGCTGGACGCGCGCGGCTACGATCTTGCCATCCTGGAGAGCGGTCCATCGATCGCCGATGCGGCGCTTGACCTTATTCGTCGGATCGAAACACAGTCGCGTCATGCCGCCCTGCGCGTCGTCGTGCATTCGGATTCCATTGATGAGCTGCGCGACACGCATTCGGTCATCGATCACTGGTTGCGCAGCGAGGTCGATCCGCTCCGTTTGACTTCCCGCATCGGACGATGTCTGCGCATTCAGGCTCGCGAGCGTTTGCTCGAAGAAACGCGGCGCATGTACGGCAAGTTCCTGCTGACCCCGCTGGATGGGACGGTATTCGACGACTTCCTCGACGTCCTGATTACAGCGTCGGCCAGTCAGGGCGGATTCATTCTCAAAATTCATACGGGTGAACGAGCGCATCTGCCCAAAGAGTCGCGAGCGTTTCGCGCCAGCAAAGACCCATCGTGGCCGCACTCGATGGAGGAGTTGCTTCGGCTGCTTGAACCGAGCGTGTCCACGGTCGTGGCGTCTGGTCGCCAGATCTGTCTTCCGCCCCCGCAGTCGGCGATGGTATTGCCCGTGTTCTCGCGAGAAAAAATCATCGGCGTGGTCGGGCTGATCGGGCGCTCTTCTGCCTACGACGGGAGTGTCAATGCAGTGCTGCAAGACGTGCTGCTGACGCTGGGTTCGACTTTGCGAGCGCACGAGGGTGTTGCACGACAAACCGCGATCGAGGAGCGGCTACGACGTATCGTGGGCCTGATCGAGAAGGCGCCACTCGCCGTCATCAACTGTGACGTCAATCGTCGCATCCAGTTCGTCAACGCCGCCTTTACGGCACTCACCGGCTACGAGCAGGCCGATGTCGTTGGTCGGGACCCAGGGCACGTGTTGCAGGGTGCAGATACGAGCCCGCAAACCCGGGCGATGATTGGCGAGCGTCTGCGTAGACTTGAGAAAGTAGACGTCGAGATACTCAACTATCGCAAGAACGGTGAACCGTTTTGGGTCGAGCTCACCATCGTGCCCACGCGCAACGAAGTTGGTGAGCATATCGGTTTCGTCGGTTATCAGCGCGACGCGGCGCCGCGTCGCCAAGCGTCCAAGGAGCGTTTCGAGAGTTTGTTCCGGCGGTCGCCGGCGTTGATGATGGTGACGAGCCTGCCCGGTCATGTGATCGAGGACGTCAACGAGTCGTTCGCGAACACGCTCGGTCTCGACCCCGCGACGGTCATCGGCCAGTCGTTCTCCGATCTGCTGGTATCGCCGGATGCGGCGGGTTTCGATGCCGTAATCGCAGCGCAGCCGGATGGATTCGTGCGCAGTCTCGAGGTGCAGCCTCGGTTGGCAGACGGCGGTATCGGCTACTGGTCTTGCTCGGCTGAGCCCATCGAAATGGATGGGTGGACGCGCGTTCTCTGGGTCATCAACGATGTTACGGGTATTCGTCGTGCTGCCGAGCGGGTCAGTCAGACCATGCGGTTGCAGCAGGTACTCGCACGTATTTCGGCCGCTGGTGTTGAGCCGGTCGTGATCCAAAAGTACCTCCAAGACAGTCTGGCTTTGATCGGTCAGGTGCTTAACGCCAGCCGAGTGAGCGTGATGGAACTGATCGAAGGCGCCGTACTTCGACCCTCCAATATCTGGCGTAGCGCCCACGTCGACATGTCGAGAGAAGAGTCATCCGATGTGCCGCATGAGGCGACAACATGGTGGCTTGATGCGGTGGCATCTGCCGGTATTGCCACCTATCCGAACGTCTGGCAAATGCCATCCGGTACGCATCGCGATCTATTGATCGGCAAGGGAATCAAATCGGTGGTGGTGGCAGCGCTCGCATCCAAGGGCACTTCCATCGGCATGCTGACGGTGTCGGATGTACGTGAAAAGCGCGACTGGTCGGCCGAGGAGTGCGAACTCGTTCAGGCGGCCGCGCAGGTGATCTCCGGAGTCATCGAGCGCACCCTCGATCAGCAACGCGCAGTCCAACGCGCGGAGCGTAAAACCCTTGTAGGTAAGCTTTTAACTGAGATTGCACTGTCGCCGTGGATGCCTGAAGGCAACGTATCGGCGCTGGCTGATCAGATGGCCCGCAAGATCGCCCGGGGCCTGGGTATCAATCGGGTGGGCATTTGGTTGTTCTCGGACGATTTGTCGGAGTTGCGCAATGTGACGACGTACCTGCGCGAG
>RGWK01000099.1 GCA_010029775.1 Gammaproteobacteria bacterium | reverse complement strand
GGTCGGCGGCGGCGGCGGCGGCGGTGGCGGCGGCGTGTTGTTCGTAATGTTGATGTTGCCGCCACTGCCGGGCGACGAGATCTCTTCCGCGCCACAGGCGGTCAATACGGCCACCGAGGCCGCCAGGAACAGAAGATTGCGATGCTTGGCTTGAAGAATCATGAATAGCTCCGTTGAAACCAGGTGCCGCCTGAAAGGGGGGGTTGGGGAGGAAACTCGGAGCGCAACGATAGAGATCCAATGTGACAACCACGTTAAGCGCCGCGGGTTTTGCGCCGCAGAGCGCCCGCGCTCCACGTCACTCGCGCTATGCTTCGCGGCGCCATGACCGCACCTTCATCATCGACCGGCGGCCCATTCACTGACGAACTACGGCAGTGGGCCTTAAGCGAAATCGCCGCAGCCCGCGCACCGGATGAGGTGCTGCGCGAACTCATCGCTCGCGGCATTCCTGAAGAGCTCGCTGTAGATGAGCTGACGCGGCTGCTTGAGTCGCGTCTTGCCGAGCTCAAGCAGCAACGCGAGCCTGCGCCGCACGGCACAGCGGAAGGCCACGCTACTGCGGACATCCAGCCCGCCGCGGAAATTCAACACGTCCCACAGCCGTTGACTGCAGAGACCTCAAATCTCATCCGGGTGGATGGCCGCGAGGTCAGCGTACTGATGCAACTCAAGCATCCGCGCGTGATCGTCTTCGGCAACCTGCTCGCGCAGGACGAGTGCGACAAGCTCATCGCGCTCGCAAAGCCGCGCATCACCGCCTCGAGCGTCATCGATATGCAAAGCGGCGGCAACCGCCAAGACGAGGGCCGTACGAGCAGCGGCATGGCCTTTCGGCGCGGTGAAACCAAACTCATCGAGCGCATCGAGCGACGCATTGCCGCGCTGCTGCAGTGGCCCTACGAGAATGGCGAGGCGCTGCAGATCCTGCGCTACGCCGTGGGCCAGGAATACAAGCCGCATTACGACTACGTGGACCCGACCCAGCCCGGCGCCCTGCCCTTTCTCGCCCGCGGTGGGCAACGGGTCGCCTCGCTCGTGATGTATCTCAACACACCACCCCGTGGCGGCGCGACGAACTTTCCGGATGTGGGTCTCGAGGTGGCGGCCGTCAAAGGAAACGCCGTGTTCTTCAGTTACGACAGGGCGGACCCTTCCACCGGCACGTTGCACGGCGGCATGCCGGTGATCGCCGGCGAAAAATGGGTAGCGACGAAGTGGCTGCGAGTCAGCCGAACCGACCCGTGATGTAATCCTCGGTCAACTTCGCCTGCGGGTTGGTGAAGATCAGGTTCGTGTCGCCAACCTCCACCAGATCGCCCAAATGAAAGTAAGCCGTGCGCTGCGAGACACGCGCGGCCTGCTGCATCGAGTGCGTCACGATGCAGATGGCATAACTCTCGCGCAGCTCGTCGATCAGATCCTCGATGCGCGCCGTGGCGATCGGGTCGAGCGCCGAGCATGGCTCGTCCATCAGGATCACTTCCGGGTTCACAGCGATGGTGCGCGCGATGCACAGCCGCTGCTGCTGGCCACCCGAGAGGCTGGTGCCCGGCTGATTGAGCCGATCCTTCACCTCTTCCCAAAGCCCCGCCCGTCGCAGACTCTGATTGACGATCTCGTCGAGCTCGCCGCGATTGGCGGCAAGACCGTGAATGCGCGGCCCGTAGGCGACGTTTTCATAGATCGACTTCGGGAACGGGTTCGGCTTCTGGAACACCATGCCGACGCGGGCTCGCAGCTGCACCACGTCCTGCTGCTTGTCGTGAATATCCTGCCCGTCCAGAGTGATGTTGCCTTCGACCCGAGCACCCACGATGGTGTCGTTCATGCGGTTTAAACAGCGCAGGAAAGTGGACTTGCCGCAGCCCGAGGGGCCGATCATCGCGAGCACCTGCTTGCGCCCGATGTCGATATTGACGTTCTTGATGGCGTGCTTGTCGCCGTAATACACGTCGACGTTGCGACAGGAGAACACAGGCTCCGCAACAGTGATCGTACCGATGGTGGTCTTGGGAGCATCGTTCATGGCGTTTACCAGCGTTTCTCGAATTTGTTGCGCAGCAGCACAGCGGTGGCGTTCATCACGAGCAAAAACAGCAGCAGCACGATGATGGCCCCGGAGGTACGCTCAATGAAGCCGCGCTCGGGCAAATCGGACCAGAGGAACACTTGCACCGGCAGCGCGGTCGCAGGATCAAACACACCCTGCGGCACCTCGACGATGAAGGCCACCATGCCGATCATCAGCAGCGGCGCGCTCTCGCCGAGTGCACGCGCCATACCGATGATGGCACCGGTCAACATGCCAGGCACAGCAAGCGGCAACACGTGATGCGCCACCATCTGCAGCCGCGATGCGCCCATGCCGAGCGCCGCCTCGCGAATCGACGGCGGCACCGCCTTGAGCGCGGCACGCGAGGCGATGATGATCGTCGGCAATGTCAGCAGCGTCAGCACGAAGCCGCCGACGAGCGGCGCCGACCGCGGCAGTCCAAAGAATCCGATGAACATCGCAAGCCCTAGCAGGCCGAACACGATCGAGGGCACCGCTGCGAGGTTGTTGATGTTCACTTCGATGATATCGGTCAGACGATTGCGCGGCGCAAACTCTTCGAGGTACACCGCGGCGCCGACCCCGATCGGGAAGGACAGCACCAGCGTGATGAACAGCGTCAGCAACGAGCCGATGAGTGCGCCGCGAACGCCGGCCTGCTCGGGGTCACGCGAGTCGCCATTGCTGAAAAACGCGCGATTGAAACGCAACGCTAGGGCGCCGTCACGCTCGAGCGCTGCGATCCAATTCACCTGCTGATCGCTCAAGCGCCGCTCGTCCTCGGGGGCATTGCGTGCCACACGACCCTTGATGAGCATGTCCACGGTGTCATCCGCCAGCACCCAGCGCGTCTCGCGCGTGCCGATGGCGGAAGGGTCTGAGGTAATGCGCTGCTGCAACTCGATGGACGCCGCGCTGCTCACCAACCCGTAGAGTTCGCGCAGATCACGCCGGCCCTCGATCTCCGGGAAACGAGCCTTGAGTGAGGCCCGCACGAGAGCTTGATAGTCGGCCGTGACGAGATCATCCGGATTGCGCGTGCCTGCCGGATCGATGATCTCAGGGTCGTAAAACACCTCGATCTTCACGTAGCTCTGCTGGAACACCGAGAGGCCCTGCGCGAAAATCGTGCCGAACAGGAACACCACGAACACGAGCCCCGCGAGTACCGCCGTCAGGCCGTAAAACCGGAAACGGCGCTCGGCGCGATACCGCCGCGCCAGACTGCGCGTCACCAGCGCCTGGGTTTCGGCAGCGGTTCTATTCGTACTGCTCACGGTACTTCCTCACCACGTACAGAGCGATCACGTTGAGCACCAGCGTGACAATGAACAGCACGAGACCGAGCGCAAAGGCCGCGAGCGTCTTCGGACTGTCGAACTCCTGATCGCCCACGAGCAACGTGACGATCTGCACGGTGACCGTGGTCACCGCCTCGAGCGGGTTGGCAGTCAGATTCGCCGCAAGACCCGCGGCCATCACCACGATCATCGTTTCACCGATGGCACGCGAAATGGCGAGCAGCACCCCGCCCACGATGCCCGGCAACGCCGCACGCAGCACTACCTGCTTGATGGTCTCCGAGCGCGTAGCGCCGAGTGCATAGGCGCCGTCACGCAAGCTCTGCGGCACGGCGGTGATCATGTCGTCGGCGAGCGAGGAGACGAACGGGATGATCATGATGCCCATGACGAGCCCCGCGGCGAGCGCGCTCTCTCCGGCCACCGACAGCCCCATCGACTCGCCGGCCGTGCGCAGCAACGGCCCGACCGTGGTCACTGCAAAGAATCCGTACACAACCGTGGGCACGCCCGCGAGCACTTCAAGCAGCGGCTTGACGACGCTGCGCACTTTCGAGGGCGCGTACTCCGCGAGGTAAATCGCCGAAAACAGGCCGATCGGCACCGCGACAAGCATTGCAATCGCCGAGATCAGCAGCGTGCCCGCGAAGAGCGGCACGGCACCGAAGGCGCCCGAGGAGCCGACCTGGTCGGCACGAATCGCCATCTGCGGGCTCCACTTCGTGCCGAAGAGAAACTCTTGCGCCGGTACGATGCCGAAGAATCGTGTGGCCTCGAACACCACCGACAAAATGATGCCGATGGTCGTGAGCACGGCCACGAGAGAGCAGAGAAAGAGCAGTCCCTCGAGCACGCGCTCCACCGAATTGCGCGCGCGCAAATCCGCCCGGATGCGCCCCCGCACGACGAGCATGGCGACGATCCCTAAGGCAAACGCGAGTGCCGTGAGCGCAAGCCGGGCCACGCCCTGCAAGCGCAGGTATTCGGCAGCGGCGGCGGCTGTGGCGGGGCTGACCTGCGAGGCCGGGATGTTGCCCGCCACCACATTGCGCAGGTCATTAAGGAAGAGCACGAACTGATCGCTGCCGAGCGAGCGCACCTCCGGCGGCAGCTGCGCAGAGATCAGTGCAATCAGCACCTGATCCTGCACCGCCAACCAGACGAGCACCACGAGCAGTGCGGGCAAGCCGCACCATAGCGCTGTCAGCAGCCCGTAATGACCTGGAAGGGAATGCAGATTGCGGATACCCCGCGCTCCGCCGACCACGGTTAGAGAGCGTGCCTTGCCGAGCTGATAGGCAATGAACGAGAGCAGCAGCAGGCTGATGATCAGAATCGAAGGAGTCATGCGGGGTCGGGGACGGCTTCCTTGCGACGACCCCGCATTTTATCCACTCCGGGGCCTAGCCGGGCGACTGACACGGAAAATTCATCAAAAGGTCCAGTTGACATCCACCTGCAATCGGTCGTAATCCCGGCCGCGCACCGTGGCCGGCACCGGCACGGTCACCGCCACCGGCACATCGAGGTTGGTCTCGGTCATGAGGTACGACACGTTCACGCGCGCATTGGGCGAGAGCTGATACGCCACACGAAACGCACTGCCGCCGCCATCGGTGCCACCGGCCGCGAAGTCCGAGTCGATCCACTGCCCGAACAGGGCGTCCTTCTCGACCTTCTGGTACAGGTAGCCGAACTCCCATGTACCGGGGATGCTGGCGACCGCGCGGCCGTAGTTGAAGCCCACGGCATACGCCGTATCGAGCCCCTGCGCCTGGAACTTGGCTGCCGTGTTGCGTGCCAGGTTGGCGTAGAGCAGCAAGGGTCGATCAGCGAGCTTGAACTGCCACTCGCCAAGAAGCTCCACGACATCGAAGTCATCGGCCAGGCACGTGCCCGTGGCACCGACCACCCCTGTGCGGCACACCGCGGCACCGCTGCCCGTGCTGTTGCCGAAGTATCCGCCGGCACTGCCCGCCTGGATCGCGTTGTAGCCCTGCACGGCCGAGTGATCGTAATAGCTCGCCGCCACCAGCACTCGTCCGCCATCGCCGTACACGTTGCGATAGCCGCCCTGCACACCCTGCATGCTGGAGTCTGCGAACGTGGCTCGCTCGGCGAGACGCGTCACGAACGCACTGCCGAAGAAGCCATTTGCGCCCTGCTGCCAACTGGCCGCGAACCCCTCGGGATTAATGTCGTTGTCAAAGAAAAAGCTGGAGGTGCGCACCCAGGGATAGCGCATCTTGCCGGCGGTGATGCGCCAGGCTTCAGCGGGCATCCACTCCATATAAGCCACATCGAGCTCGATGGGCTTACGCGAGTTCACATCGCTCAAAGACTGATTCGAGGAGCGCGCATCGGCTCCCTCGCTGGTCGCCACTTGCAGCTCCACGCGCATGGTGTCGTTGACCCGCGCCATCGCGCCGAAACGCGCGCGGATCCGATCGCGGTTGCGCGTGGCAGTGGTGTACTGCTGATCAATCGTCTCGTTGCGATAGCGGAAATCGCCTTTCCATTGCCAGCGAGCCACCCAGGCCGACGCCGCGCTCTCGCCGAGCGCCCGGGCCAGATTGTCCGAGCCGCGATCGATGGCTTCCTGCTGTTCAGCACTCGCCTGAACAAGTGTCTCGGTCCGCTCAGCCGTCTGCTGCACAGTCTGCGCGGCCGCCTGCTGCGAGGCTTCAAGCTCGGCGAGGCGCGCCTGCAGCGCCGCAAGCTGGCTTTTGAGCGCATCGAGATCTGCCGCGAGTGACGCGGCTGCCGCCGGTGCCGCCGGGGCGCGGGATGCCGCATTGGCGGTGTCTGAGGCGCGGGAGGGGGCGGCTGCGGCAGCTAGCGTCAGGGTGAGCGCGGCTACCGCAGCCCCCGTTAGGGGGCTGCGTTGCATGGAGAAACTCCTGTGAACCGATTTGGGTGTTGGGTCGGGTCGACTTACGGTGCGAAGTTCTTCAGCGCCTTAACGTCGGCGCGGGTCTTCGCCAGATCGGACTTCGGCTGCGGCACGAGGCCACGATCGGCCAGGTAACCCTCTTCGCCGAGCGCCTTGTCGCTGACGTATTCATTGACGAATTCCTGCAGGCCCGGAATCACGCCAATGTGTGCTTTCTTCACGTAGATGAAGAGCGGTCGCGAAGCCGGGTACTTGCCCGACGCAATCGTCTCGAAGTCGGGCTCGACGCCATCGATCTTCAGGCCGCGCAACTTGTCCATGTTCTCCTCGAGGAAGCTGAAGCCGAAGATGCCGAGCGCCTTGGGGTTCGCCTCGATCTTCTGCACGATCAGATTGTCGTTCTCGCCCGCCTCGACGTAGGCACCATCTTCGCGGATGGTGTGGCAGATGCGCTTGAAGCGCTTCTCGTCCATGCTGCGCAGGTTGTTGATCCATGGGTAGGTGCGGCAACCGGATTCCATGTAGAGCTCATGGAACGAGTCGCGGGTGCCCGAGGTCGGCGGCGGACCGAGCACCTCGATCTTCACCGCGGGCAGGCTCTTGTCCACATCCTTCCACGTCTGATACGGGTTATTGATCAACGTGGTCGGGTTCGCCGGATCCGGAATCTGCTTGGCGAGGGCGAGATACACCTGCTTGCGGGTCAGCGGGAAGGAGACTCCGCGCTTGCTCTCCGAAATCGTCAGACCGTCGTAACCCACCCGAACCTCGACCACGGCCGACACGCCGTTCTTTTTACAGGTCTCGAATTCGTTGGCATTCATGCGCCGGGAGGCATTGACCACATCCGGGTGTTGGGGGCCGACGCCATTGCAGAACAGCTTGATGCCACCGCCCGTGCCCGTGCTCTCGACCTTCGGGGTCTTGAACCGGCCCTGCCGGCCGAACTGCTCGGCCACCGCGGTGGTGAAGGGATACACCGTCGAGGAGCCGACGACGTTGATGAAATCCCGCGCCGACTGGGCCTCGGCTAGCGGACTGACCGCGGCTGCGGCAACGAGCAGGGCAACAATCTTGGAGGGCTGAAAGCGTCGATTCACGTTGAGGTCTCCTTAGGTTGTGGCGGCACGATAGGCCGCCTGTGTGACAGATTTGTTACATCTTTGTGACTGGCATCCCTTGCACTCGATGCCCCTCGACTCTATAAGGTGCGCCATGTCGCAGACCCTCGAGCTCAC
>RGWK01000098.1 GCA_010029775.1 Gammaproteobacteria bacterium | reverse complement strand
GACACCTTGCTCGCCTACGAAATGAACGGAGCGCCGCTGCCTGAGCTCAACGGTCATCCGCTGCGCCTTGTGGTCCCGGGCTGGACGGCGACCTACTGGATCAAACACGTGACCCGGATCGAAGCGTTGACCGCACCGGCGAGCGGTTTCTGGATGGCCGGGGCCTACCGCATGCCGCGCGCGGCATTCCCCCTGCTCGAGCGCTTTCCGTCGCAGGAGAGCGGCGAGCGTACACCGGTCACCGAGATCGCAATAAATTCTTTGATTACCAGCACTGAGGCCTCCTCCCGGGGGCGAACGCGGGTTAGCGGCATCGCTTGGGATGCGGGTCACGGCGTCGATCGGGTAGAAGTTTCCGTCGACGGTGGACGCAGCTGGCATCGCGCCGAGCTCGGTGAGAGTCTTGGACGTTACTCGTTCAGGCCGTGGCAGTTCGAGGATTCGCCGCTGACCGCCGGCGCGCAGGAGTACTGGGTTCGTGCGAGCAATCGGGCCGGGCAGACGCAGGTCGAGCAGCCCATCGCGAACCCCTCGGGATATCAACACAACGCGTTTCACAGACTGCGCGTCGAGGTGAAGTCATGAGCCCATGCCGGATCGCCATGATCGGCGTGACTTTCGGTTTCCTCGCCGCGGTTGCGTCCGCGCATGCGGGGCCCGGGGCCGAACCTGAGGCACGAGCGGGGGACGGGCGCGAATTGTTCGTGGCGCGCTGTTCTTCCTGCCACAGTCTCGATTACATGGACATGCACGCGCGTTTTGGTACGCGTGCACTGTGGGAAGCGGAGGTCGCCAAGATGCGCAACGCGTACAAAGCGCCGCTCAGCGATGACGAGGCGAAGGCCATCGTCGAGTACCTCGCACGGGCCTATGGCCCGGCGAGCCCGGCTGCGTCAGTGTCTCGTTAGCGGACGATGGCCAGCAATTCGATATCGAACACGAGTGTGGCGCCCGGCTTGATGGTGGGCGGTGCGCCGCGCTCGCCGTAGGCGAGTTCCGGTGGGCAAACGATGCGTGTCCGTGCACCCACGCGCATTTGCTGTAGCGCGCTCGTCCAGCAGGGGATCACGCCCTTGACCGGCAGGGTGGCGGGCACGCCGCGTTGGCGGGAACTGTCGAACACCGTGCCATCGACCAGCGCGCCCTCGTAATGCACGCTGACCTGATCGGCAGGCGTCGGTACGGCGCCATGCCCCGGTGTGAGCGGTTGCAGGATCACCCCGTTATCGAGTCGCGCGACGTTGGGTGCAGCCGCAACCTGGGCGAGAAACGCTTCAGCGGCCTGCTTTTCGCGCTGCAGCGTTGCAGCGCGGCGCGCGGCCTGCATGCTGTGCAAGCCCTCGGCCTCGGCGGCCAGATCCACCTTAGGTGGCTTGCCGAGTACGCCATCCTCGAGTCCTTGCCGCACGAAGCGCAACTCCTCGGCCGTGAGTGCAAAGCCGTCGAGCGTCCGCGAGATCAGCTGCCCGAGTGTGTACAGCGTGCGCGATTCGGGTGAGTGGAGAGTCGGTTCGAGCGGGTCTTGCGGTCTGCTTTCGCGAGTCTGGGTGCTCGTGGTGCTCGCGGTGGCATCCGCCGGGGACGCCGCCAGCGCAACATAAGGCAGTAGCAGCGCGGCACATGATGCGCGCACGAGTCGATAGTTCATTGGCCATCCCCCGTGGTCGCCCGTCCGAACCCCCCTGACCCGGCGCGGTCGACCTTTTGGTATCTTGCGCCTTGCCACAGGTCTGTCAACCTCCGGACGGTGCCCATGCCAAAAATATCTGCCGACGGTTGTCGAGCCAGTCTTTTCGCGGGCTGGCTGCTCACGCTGGGATCGCTGGTTGGAGCGTTGCTGCCCGGCGCCTTGGCGATGTCGGCCGAGTACCACCCCGTGCTGCGCGAACCGCGCGTCGAGGAGGTCTCGGCTCGCGTGATCATCGGTTGGCGCACGGCGCCTGCGACGCGCACGCGCGAGGTGCTCTTGGAGGAGGTCGCCAGCATCGGCGAACGGACTCGCGTACCGTTGCAACTCGTCGGTGAAGTCTCGTCCAGCTTCAGCGTGCTGCGGCTTGGCATTCCGCTCTCGCGCGATAACGTTGAGGCTGCGCTTGAGGACTTGCGGGCAGACCCTGCGATCGCCTTCGCCGAACCCGATCGCCGCCGATACGCGCATGCCCTGCCCAACGATCCGCTATTTACCAATCAGTGGTATCTGCAATCGACGCAGCCTTCCGCTCTGGCGGCCTCAACCGCGTGGGACACCACCTCAGGCAGTAACGGCATCGTCATTGCCGTGCTTGATTCGGGGGTGCGCTTCGATCATCCGGATCTTGGGCGTGCCGCAGAGGGAGGGCGGTTGCTGCCCGGTTACGATTTCGTCTCCGGCGACAGCAATGGCAGCTTCACGACTGCCAACGACGGCAACGGGCGCGATGCGGACCCGACGGATCCGGGCGATTGGGTGACCGCGAGCGAGGCGAGTTCTTCGGTGTTTGGCGGGGCCTGCGATGGGGCCGCGGACTCGTCCTGGCACGGCACCCGAGTATCAGGACTGATCGGCGCGCGCGCGAACAACTCGCTCGGCGTGGCGGGCACGACATGGTCGCCGTGGATTTTGCCGGTGCGCGTGCTTGGCAAGTGCGGCGGCTATGACTCGGACATCCTCACCGGCATGCGCTGGGCAGCGGGACTCGAGGTCAGTGGCGTTGAAGTCAATCCGTATCCCGCACGTGTGCTCAATCTCAGCCTCGGTTCGAGCGAGCGCTGCAGCAATTCCTACCAAGGAGTGATCGACGAAATCGTTGCACGCGGTGCGGTGGTGGTGGCCTCGGCCGGCAACGAGTCGGGCCCGGTCAGCGCACCTGCCAATTGCAACGGCGTGGTGGCCGTGGTGGCGTTGCGCCATGTGGGGACCAAGGTGGGCTTCAGCAATCTTGGCTCGCGCGCCACGCTCGGCGCGCCCGGTGGCAACTGCGTCAACGAGGGTGCCAACCAGCCCTGTCTGTTTTCCATCGACACCACCACCAACAGCGGGCGCACGGGCCCGGTCAACAATACCTACACGGATCAGTTCAATTACAACGTCGGCACGAGTTTCTCGGCGCCGCTGGTCGCCGGTATTGCGGGTCTGATGCTGTCGGTGAACGCGAACCTCTCTTCGGCCGAGGTCTCGGCTCGATTACGCGCTGGGGTGCGGCCCTGGCCAGCGGCACCCACCGATCGGGTGCTGCCGGTGTGTCGCGTGCCTGCCGGCGTCAATGATTTGCAGACTAGCGAATGTGTGTGCACCACCGCCGCCTGCGGTGCGGGCATGGCGTACGCGCCGGGCGCCGTTAACGAGGCGTTGCGCCCGATCGCGACCGTGGTCGTGCCAACCAGCGTGACGGCAGGGCAAAACGTGGTGTTGCAGGGCGGCGGTGCCGCAGCCTGTGGTCGCAGCGTGTCGAGTTATGCGTGGAGCGTGGTGAGCAGCGGTACGGGAGGCGCGTTGGTATCGAGCGCCAACAGCGCCGCGGCGACGGTGGTGGCCCCCTCAAGCGGGACATTGCAAATGCGTCTGACGGTCACCGACTCCTCCGGAGCGATCGATCGAGCGGACGTGAATATTGGCGCCACGAGCGCGAGCAGTGCGGCGCGCTCGAGCGTGGCGGGTAGCGCGTGCCCGTTGGCCATCGTCATCGGTGGCAACACACCGACACCAACGCCGAATCCAACGCCGGTCACACCGCCCACATCGTCGGGCGGTGGCGGTGGTGGCAGCCTCGACCTGCTGGCATTGTTGCTGCTCGGTGGATTCGGTTGGTGGCGACGTCGCATCACGACTGCTATCGCTTCGCCAAGGTCGCAGGGTCGTTAAGGAGTGAGCGCATGACACACACAGGGCGGCGCACGGTGCTGATCACCGGGGCCTCATCAGGCATTGGCGAGGGACTCGCCCGCGAACATGCGCGACGTGGCGATCGGGTGGCGTTGTTGGCGCGCCGGCGCGAGCGACTTGAAGCTCTGCAGCAAGCCTTACGGGCCGAAGGGGCTGAGGTGAGCATCCACGCCGGTGACGTATGTCGCGACGGTGATGTGGCGGCCGTGGTCAAAGAATTGGCTGATGCGGGTATCGGTATCGACATCGTCTATGCCAATGCCGGCTTCGGCGTGGCGGGCGCGCTGCAGCGATTGACGCTGGCCGACTACCAACGCCAATTCGACACCAACGTGTTCGGCATGTTGCGCACAATTTACGAGACGCTCGATGCGCTGCGGACGAGCCGCGGCAGGCTCGTGCTGGTCGGCAGCGTCGCAGGGCACGTCTCCGCGCCGGGCTCCTCGGCCTACTCGATGAGCAAGTTCGCGGTGCGTGCACTGGCCGAGGCCGTGCGGGGCGATCTGGCTGCCGACGGCATCACCGTCACGTTGGTTTCGCCGGGATTTGTCGATTCGGACATTCGCCGCACCAACAACCGCGGCGAACTGCAGGCGGATGCGCCCGATCCGATTCCGGCGTGGGTTCGGGTAAAGACCGAGGTCGCCGTACGGGAGATTGTTCGCGGCGTCGAGCGTCGCCGGCCCGAGATCATCGTCACCGGCCACGGCAAGCTGATCGTTTTCCTGGCTCGGCATTTCTCGGGCGTACTGCGCTGGTTTGGCATGCGCGTCTACAAGGCTCGCCCTGAACCGCGCGCGCCCAAGAACTGAGCAGTTCGCCGTGTCGACGCGAACCTTGTTCCCGACCCTGATCCACGTCGCGCCCCTCGCGGGGCCGCGTTCGCGGCCTGCGGTGACGAGGCTCAATCGACGATTGCTGGCCGAGACTTGGCAACTGCAACGGGACGATGTGGCCGGACAGCGATGGTCGGCGAAGCGCTATCCCGGCGGGTACACCTCGTATGGGTCGGTGTGTCGGCTCCAACAAGTCTCACCCACCTTTGCCGAACTCGAGCGCCGTCTGCAGCCGCATGTGCGCCGATTCGCTGCAGCACTCGCGCTCGATCTGCAGGGGCGTAGCCTCGCGATGACAGACTGTTGGGTCAACATCATGCCGCAGGGGGTGGTTCACAGCCTTCACCTGCACCCGTTATCCACAATCAGCGGCACCTATTACTTGCGTACCCCGGCGGGCTCGTCCGGGCTCAAGTTCGAGGACCCGCGCCTCGATCGCTACATGGCGGCCCCGCCGCGCCGCGCCGATGCACCGCCCGAGCTGCAGCCCTGGCACACGGTGGCGGCCAAGACCGGTCAGGTCGTGCTGTTCGAGAGCTGGCTGCGCCATGAGGTGCCGCCTAATCCATCGGCGACCCCCCGGGTCAGCGTGTCCTTCAATTTCAACTGGTTCTGAGGTTCATGGCCCCCACCTGTCGGTGGGTTGTGGCAAGGAAAACATCCTTGCTAAAGTAAGGAATGGCCAAAGTCACGAGTAAACTGCAATTGACCCTGCCGAAACGATTGGCCGAGCAGGTGGGCATCGCGGCGGGTGATGAGGTTGACGTCGCCGTGGCCGGTGAGGGTCTGCGCATCGCTCCGACCGGTCGGACACCCTGCACAGGTTTGAGCGCTGCGGAGCGATTGCGGCTGTTCCATGAAGCGTCGGCTCGTCAGGCGGTTAGAGATCAAACGCTCGCGGGCTTTGCCACCCCATCACGAGACTGGACTCGCGAAGAGCTGTATCGCCGTGGCGAGCCTCGTTGACACCAACGTTCTGGTCTACCGCCATGACCCGCGCGAGCGAAGCAAGCAACTGCGTGCCACGGAGCTGCTCGAAGCGGGTATCGGTTCGGACTCCATATGCATCGCCCACCAGTCCATTCTTGAGTTCGTCTCGGTGGTCAGCAGGCCGTCGCGGGCGCTCGCCGATCGTTCCCTGATGTCGCTGGGGGAAGCGCTGCTCGAAGCCGAATCGTTAATGCGCCAATTTACCGTGCTATTCCCGTCCCCCGATGTGCTGCACACGGCGATTCGCGGCACGATGCTGTACGGCTTGCCCTGGTTCGATGCGCAGATCTGGGCCATGGCGGAGGTCAATGGGCTCGAGGAAATCCTCTCGGAGGATTTCCAGCACGGAAGGCACTACGGCCGGGTTCGGGTGGTGAACCCGTTCCTTCGGGGTCCCGGGGTTCAGGAGTTGCCTGCCCTGTACGGTCCTGGCCCCCGCGCGGATTGACAGTCGGGGGTCTGATCCCTAGAATCCGCGGCCTTCTTCGGTGGGCCCTAAGACGGGTCACCGGAAAACAGCGATCTACGAAGCACCGGGCCGCCCTCGCGAGGGGGCGGCCCGGGTTGTCTGCGCAGGTCGCCCGCCGCAGCCGGTCGTCGAGCTGTCGGTCGTAGGTCCGGGTTCTCCCTAACAAGGGATGTTTTAGCGGACCAACGCTGTAGATCTGGAGACTGCATGGCCACCACAGGTCAGCTGATTCGCGCCCCGCGCCGTACGCGCACCGAGAAAACCAAGGTGCCGGCCCTCGGCGCAGCCCCGCAAAAGCGCGGCGTGTGCACTCGTGTGTACACCACCACCCCGAAAAAGCCCAACTCGGCCCTGCGTAAGGTCTGCCGCGTCCGGCTGGTCAACGGTTATGAGGTCACCTCGTACATCGGTGGCGAAGGGCACAACCTGCAGGAGCACTCGGTGGTGCTCATCCGCGGCGGTCGCGTCAAGGACCTGCCAGGTGTGCGCTACCACACGGTGCGCGGCACCCTCGACTGCGCGGGCGTCAACGACCGCAAGCAGAGTCGTTCCAAGTACGGCGCCAAGCGCCCGAAGAATAAGTAAGGTTCAGGAGATCGAACGATGTCACGTCGTGCCCAAGCCCCGGTCCGCCACATCCTGCCGGATCCCAAGTTCAACAACGACATGCTCGCCAAGTTCATGAACGTGGTGATGAAGAGCGGCAAAAAGTCGGCCGCTGAGCGCATCATCTACGGAGCGATCAGTCGCATTTCCGAGAAGACTGGCAAGCAAGGCGGTGACGCCATCGCGCTGCTCTCGCAGGCGCTCGACAACGTCAAGCCTGTCGTCGAGGTGAAGTCGCGCCGCGTCGGTGGCGCCACCTACCAGGTTCCGGTCGAAGTGCGCGCGACGCGTCGGCAGACGCTCGCCATGCGCTGGGTCATCGAGGCAGCGCGTGCGCGCAGCGAAAAGTCGATGGCCTTCCGTCTGGCCCACGAGCTGATGGAAGCTGCGGAAAATCGCGGCGCTGCCGTGCGCAAGCGCGAAGATACGCACCGCATGGCCGAGGCCAACAAGGCCTTCGCTCACTACCGCTGGTAATCGGTCGGACGATCTCTTGTCATGGCCCGCCTCACTCCAATCGAGCGCTACCGAAATATCGGTATTTCGGCGCACATCGATGCGGGCAAGACCACGACGACCGAGCGCATCCTGTTCTACACGGGTGTGTCGCACAAGATCGGCGAGGTGCATGACGGCGCAGCCGTGATGGACTACATGGAGCAGGAGCAGGAGCGTGGCATCACGATCACCTCCGCCGCCACCACCTGCTTCTGGAAGGGCATGGACAAGTCCTTCCCCGAGCACCGCATCAACGTCATCGACACTCCGGGGCATGTCGA
>RGWK01000097.1 GCA_010029775.1 Gammaproteobacteria bacterium | reverse complement strand
GGCGGCATCCTGATTCTTTGGGACCGGATGTTCGGCACATTCGTCGAAGAACGCGACGCGGAGCCTGTGGTGTACGGCATCCGCAAACCGCTCGCGTCCTACAACCCTCTGTGGGGAAATCTGCACACCTATCGCGACCTCGGTCGGCGCATGATGGCCAGCAGCTCGCCGTGGGCCGCGCTGCGCGCCATGGTCTCGTCACCCACGAGCGTAGCCCCGCAGCCTCAGCAATTCGATCCGCGCCGGTTCACGCGCTACGCGCCACCGACCACGAAAACCACGCGGACCTACGCACTCATCCAATACGCCTTGCTGATCGCACCGACGACCCACTTCATCGCCGTGGCAATGAGCCTCACGATGGGCGAGCGCGTGGCCTACGCGCTGCTGATTCTCGCTTGGACCGTAGGCGTCGGCTGGGTGCTCGAAGGCCGGCACCACGCCCGCAGCCTCGAATGGCTGCGCGTGGGCGCAACGACGAGCGCTTGGTTGCTGCTGCCCGCGTGGTTTGGCTGGCACACCAGCCTGGAAGTGAAACTCGCCATCGCCGCCATTGCCCTTGGCAGCCTGCAATTGATTCACCGGCGCTGAAAAAGTTCCCGACTCTCAGCCTCAGCTGCAGCGCCCCGATCGACGTTTGCACGTAAATCTCGAGGCGAATAGCCATACCGCTCACGAAACCCCCGAGTGAAATTCGCGGGAGTGGCGAAGCCCGTCAAGTCGCTGATCGTCGACACCGTCTCCTCCGAGCCCGCCACGAGGTCATGCGCCCGACGCCAACGCTCTTCGCGAAACCAATCGAACACCGTCCCGCCGCAGAATTTCTGAAACGCCTGACCCAGTCGACGCCGATTGGTGCCGAGCAGCGAAGCCAACTCATCCAACGTTGGCGGGTTACGCATCCGTTGCCGTAATTCCTTTTGCGCCGCGGCAACCAGCAAGGCACTCTTGGGAACAAGGCTCTCGGACCTCGGTTCATCGCGTGCGCTAAACTCGCTCAACCGCCGATCTGCCAAAGCAAGGTGAACACCAACTCTCGCCAACACTTCCTCTGGAGCGAAAGGCTTGCTGATGTAATCGACGCCGCCCGCAAGAAAACCGGATAAGCGCTCTTGCAGATCCGAGGCTGCTGTCAGGAATATCACCGGGATGTGCCGCGTCAACGGCTCGCTTTTTAACAGCCGACACAAGGCGTAACCGTCCATATCCGGCATCCGAACGTCGAGCAGGATCAGCCCCGGCAACAATTCTTTGGCCTGCTCCAAGCCGCGACGCGCATTTTGCGCGACGCTGAACGTTAGCTCTTGGGCAGACATCATCTGCATCAGCAAGCGTAAATCGACTGCCGAATCATCAATGATCAATACGTCGACTGACAGCGCGCTCATGGTCTGCTCGCGTCCGCAGGCGCCATACCAGCTAGGCGTTTCAATCGAGCGAAATCCAATTCCACCGCCGCTTCGTCGACTGCCGCAGCAAATGATGCGCAGTCGGGTCGGCGCCGACGAAAGTCACTGGCCCAACGACGGATGTGGGTGACTGCACCCAAAGTCACCCAGCGCGCAAGCGCCCGCTTGTCGTCATCTGAAAGTTCGGGGGCCGACAAGTCATCCCGGTTATCACCGACCTCGTCTGGAGCCAACCATCGCAGGGAAAGCAACTCGCCGATGCACTGCAGCAACCGATCATGGTCGATCGGTTTCATGAAAAACGCTGAAAACCTTGGTTCCCCCCCGGATTTTCCATCCCGCATCGGAGGAGCGGCGGAAATCAAGATCCGCGGGACATCCGGAGCAATGCGCTCGAGCGTGTCTAGTAATGCCCAGCCACCGCCGTCGTCCATGAATTGATCGACGACCACGAGATCGACTTGGAGCCCGGCATCAAGTTCGCGGGCGACCTCGGTGCCACCCCGGGCTGTAACAACCTCGAAGCCGGCCATGCGCAGTAGAGCCTCGAGAACGAGCAGGCTGTCGGCAGTGTCATCAACGACCAAGATTCGACGCCGCGGGCCCACGTAAGAACCATGCGCCGGCGAATCGACGGCCTTTGAGCCTCGTACATTGGCTGGCGCATCGACGCTAGGGAGCGTGAGGGCAAAGCGAAAAGTCGCGCCCTGACCAGGTGCGCTGGCCACCTCTAATCGCCCACCCATCAGCTCCACGAGCTGCCGAGAGATTGCCAGTCCAATTCCTGCGCCTTTACCGATGCGCTCGTCCGTACGGCCGTGGGACGTGGGATGAACCGCACGTTCAAACGGTTCGAAGATCCTCTGCAGGTCCTCGGCCCGTATGCCCTCACCCGTATCCTTCACCGAAAACTCAACTCGATAATCGCTCGCGCCTGCACGAGCGACCGTGCAATCGAGAAAAATCCACCCATTGATGGTGTGCCGAGATGCATTGATGAGTAGATTGTCGAGGACGGCGCGCAGACGACCCGCATCAGCCTGCAACCACAGCGGCTTATTGCTCATCGACTCGTCGTGGAATCGCAGCACGAACTGGTTGCGATTACGGACGGCGAAAAGTTTTCCGCCGACTTCGATAACTCGCAGAAAATCCTTCATCTCAAGCGGCTCCGGGCACACCTGAATCGCACCGGACACCCCGCGCGCATAATCGAGAATGTCATCGATCATGCGCAACAAATGCCGACCACTGCCCAAGATGGCTTGTAGCCCATTTTTTTCGCCTTTTTTCTCCTGGCGAATGAGCAACTGCGCGTTGCCCAGCACCGAATCGAGAGGCGCCCGCAACTCATGGCTCATTTTGGCGAGGAAATCGAGCTGCGCAGTATTTCGCGATTCGGCAGAGGCTAGTTGGCGATTGATGCTGGCGGTGCGTTCGACCAACGCCAGCATCAGCATCACCACCACTAGCGTGGCTAGGAGCGGATAGAAACCAAACTCCCAAAGGGCAACCGTGAGGTCTCCGCGATGCACCAAAAAACGCAGCATAACTCCGAACAAAAAAACCACTGCGGCGACAAACAAACAGGCACTGAAAGCGCTGCCTCGGCGCCACTCGGCAGATGCCTGCTGGGCAAGGATTAAGGCAACCGTAAACGTGGCGACATGCCACAACAACAAACCGACCTCATACTCGAATACGAGGGCCAGCACATATCCCAGTAGCGCCCCAGCAACGAGAGTCGCGACCACGGGCTGGTACCACCCGCGTTGACGGTTCAGCCCTGGAAGCAAAATATGAAAAAAGGTGATGGCGCCGATAGCCGAGGCTGCTGCCGCAATGATCGAAATACTATCGGGGATCGGCTGTGAGGAGGGCCAGAGAAAACGTTGCAGCAAACCGCTTCTGAGTAAATACGCGACTAACTCACCCGACACTGCGACAGCAAAAGAGACGTACTCCGGCTGACGACTGAGGAAAAACATCAAAACGGCAAATAAAATCGCCACCACCATACCGCCGCTTAGAGACGCAGAAACCAGGTTCGAGCGCTCAAGAACGCGTTCGCGCGCGGAAGGCCTCCACAACTGGGGTTGGACCCTCAGCATGCCATCGGACAGCAACTGAACGTACACCGTCGTAATCGAACCGGGCGGCAACACTATTCGAACGGCATTTTCCCCGCGAACGGCCGGATCACGTCGATCCATCGGGGTGCTGAGGCCGGAGTGAATCGGCAGCCAATGTCCGTGGCGCCAGACGAAAAACGTTACTCGATCCACAAGCAACGGCAGGATCACAAGCTCACGCGCGATCTCCACGTCCGCCGGGTTGAAGAACCGCATCCTGACCCAGTGGGCACGATCTGCAACTGATCCCCGGAACCCGCCGTTCTCATCCAGCGGGCGCCAGAGACAGTCCTTGGTTAAGACGGAGCTCAAGGTTTCATCAGGCGACGTAGCGCACCACTCGGCGCTGTGTGAGAGATCCTGATAAGCGCTCGCCCACTCCACCGTCACGACCGCGGCAACAGAGTTTCCCGCTGCGACGGCAAGCCCGGGTACAGCGAGAAGCAGCAGGGCCGCCGACGCCGCGTGCAGCCATGGGACAAACCAACGTTGCGCGAAACTGAACTTGGGGAAATACACAGAGAACCCCGCTCGCCGCCGCACTGCTCACCATCTACCCTATGGACGCAGCCGCTGCCCGAGCCAGCCATGAATGAAAAAAGTCCCTCGATGAATCACGCCCAGTGTAGTCGAGAGCCCATATTCATAGTAGTGATCTCTATAGCATCCTAATTAAGCCCACTAGGCACATGACCAAGACTCAACAAGTTACGGATCGGTCACCCGCAGAGGATCACTTGATGACTCTGCACAGCGCCTCTTCTCGGGTGAAGGGCACCATGCACCTGTTGTATGAAGCCCTACAAAACGGACATGGTATCGGCCCAGCCCATGCAGATGCGGTCTGCGCCGTAATTGAAGCTGCTGCGAAAGACATGGAACGAATTTCCGAGGCGACCGACGCGCTCGTTGAGTTACACCTCAGGGCCCGGTAGGTAGAACAACAACCTCTGGAAAGTCGCTCGCCCGGTCGATACCCTCCGCCGGCATGCCTTTAAATCGGAGCGCCTCAGTCCGGATCGCTGGCGCGATTGTTCTCACCGTCGCGGCTGTCGTCATTGCCGTTTATCTGCAACGTGCGGCCGTGGCCGTGTGGGTCGCCGAGCGTGCGCTCCTGCGCATCGCTGCAAACAGTAATCCGCTGTCATCCCTTGAGGATGGTTTGCATGTCGGCCTATGCGGCGCGGGTTCACCGTTTCCCGACCCCGAACGCAGCGGGCCGTGCACCGTGGTGATCGCCGGGCGGGACATGTTCGTCGTCGACGCGGGTGGCGGTTCGGCGGTGCAACTGGCGCGTATGCAACTGAATCCTGGGCAACTGCGCGCCGTGCTGCTCACGCACTATCACTCCGACCACATCGGTGGCCTTGGCGATCTGTTGCTGCAACGCTGGATCGGCGCAAATGCCTCCCAGCCGCTGCCCGTTTACGGCCCTCAAGGCTTGCAGCAAATGCTCGCGGGCGTGGAAGCCGCATACCGACTCGATGCGGGGTATCGAACGGCCCATCACGGCGAGACGGTGGCCCCGCCCGCAGGCTTTGGCACCGAGCCACGCCCCTTCGACGTGAGTGTGGAGGCCCGTCGGGTGTTGATCGATTCGCCGTCACTGCAAGTCGTGGCCTTCCGCGTCGACCATGGGCCCGTGTCGCCGGCTGTCGGATATCGTTTCCGCTACAAGGATCGTACCGTAGTCATCAGCGGCGACACCCGCCGCAGCGCCGCCGTGCAGCGCGAGGCGCAGGGCGTGGATCTACTGGTACACGAGGCACTTTCGCCGCAACTCGTGCGCATGATGGAACACAGCTTCGCGCGCGCGGAGCGACCGCGACTCGCGCAGATCATGGCGGACATCCGCAACTACCATGCCTCGCCGGTGGAAGCCGCGCAGGTTGCAGCGGCCGCAGGCGTGCGCATGCTCGTCTTCAACCATATTGTCCCGCCCTTGCCGGTGCCGGGCCTTGAAGCCAAGTTTCTCGAGGGCACGGCCAAAGAATTCGCTGGCCCGATACAGGTTGGCCGCGACGGCGACTGGTTCAGCCTCCCTGCGGGTGGTCGCCGCATCGAACGGAGTCGAAGGCCGTGAGCGCTTTGCTCTCACGCGCAGGCAGCCGGCTTCTAACCTCGCCCGCGTTGCGCAGCGCGGTGCGCACCTCGCACGCCGCATTGCGAACCCTGCGCCGACAACCACCGACCGTGCATGCCTTTCACGATCCGCTGGATCCCTACAGCCATTTGCTAGCGAGCGTCATGCCCGCCTTCGCATCGCGCTACGCGGTGAAGATCGTCGATCACCTGGTGCCGCCGCCCGACGCCGATGCCGCACCCGAGGCACTCGCGCTCGCTGCCTGGGCCCGGCGCGACGCCGAGCGCCTGGCGCTTCATCACGGGCTCACCCTGCCACAGGCCTTGCCAGAACGGTTGCGTGTAACACCGCAGGCGCTGCACGAGGGTGCGGCATTGCGCCGAAGCCTCGGACACTATCTCGGCGCCACACTCTATTTCGAGGGCGAGTGGTACTGGGGCATCGATCGCCTGCACTACCTCGAAACCCGGCTGCAGCAAGCGGGCCTGCGCAAAAGCCTCGGTGACGAACCCCTCTGGCCCGCACCGCCTGTTCCCGCCCTACCCCCGGTCACCGGCTCGCGCGAGCGGCGCCTGACGTTTTTCTGCTCGCTGCGCAGCCCCTACACCTACCTTGCCGTTGCGCGGGTCCGCGCACTGGCCAAGGCGTATCAGGCTCGACTCGAACTCGCGTTCGTTCTGCCGATGGTGATGCGGGGCTTGCCGATCGGCCCGGCCAAACGGCTCTACATCGTGCGTGACGCCAAACGTGAAGCGGAGCGGTTGCAACTTCCGTTCGGCGATATTGCTGATCCCGTCGGCCTCCCGACTGAGCGCGGCCTTGCCGTGCTGCACCACGCCATCGCCGAGGGTTGCGGCGCGGAGTTACTCGAGTCGTTCCTGCGCGGCGTTTTTGCCGAGGGCATCGATGCCGGAAGCCGCCGCGGTTTACAACGAATCGCAGGGCAGCATGACACGTCAAAGAATAATCAGGTGGACGGCCCTCGGACTCGCGGTCACCGCCACACTCGTTGCGGGCTATTACGCCATCGGGGGACGAACCGGGCTCGCGCTACTCGGAGTTAGGCTTTTCCTGCGCGAAAACAACGCGCCGTTTCGAGACGTTCGCTGGCAGGAAGGCCCGCGTGTCCCGACCGCGCCCGTCGAAGGGCGACCGCCGAACGTGGTGCTGATCGTCGTGGATGATCTGGGCTATGCCGATCTGACCCTGCAAGGGCGTGGCATCGCAGAGGGCCGCGTGCCGACCACCCATATCGACAGCATCGCCCGTGAAGGTGTGGCCTTCGACACCGCATACGCCGGCAATGCGACCTGCGCGCCCTCGCGGGCCGCGATCATGACGGGACGCTACGCCACGCGCTTCGGCTTTGAATTCACGCCGACACCTCAGGCCTTCATGAAGCTCGTGATGCGCTCGGGAGCGCCGGGACGCGAATCGACGGCACCGATCTATCACGCCGATCGCGAGGCGAATCAGCCTCGCTACGAGGATATGGGGTTGCCGACGAGCGAGATCACCATCGCTCGACTTCTCAAGGCGCGCGGCTACTACACCGCGCACATCGGCAAGTGGCACCTCGGCGACAGCCCGCAGTTCCGCTCCTATGCGCATGGCTTCGATGAGTCGCTCTCGCACCTGCACGCGGCATCGATGTATCTGCCGACGGACGATCCGCGCATCGTCAACGCGATTCCCAAAGTCAATCCGGTAGACCGATTTCTTTGGGCCGCCGAACCTTGGGGCGTGCGCTTCAATGACGGCGAAGTCTTCAAGCCTGATCGCTACATGACCGACTATCTGACCGATCACGCGCTGCGCGTGATCGAGAGCAACCGTCATCGCCCCTTCTTCCTGTATCTCGCCTACAACGCGCCGCACACACCGCTGCAAGCCACCCGCGAAGACTACGACGCCCTGCCGTTCATTGCCGATCACACGCTTCGAGTGTATGCGGGGATGATCCG
>RGWK01000096.1 GCA_010029775.1 Gammaproteobacteria bacterium | reverse complement strand
TCATCATTCCGGGCTACGGGATGGCGGTGGCACAGGCACAGCACACGGTCTACGAAATCACCAAAATGCTGCGCGAAAAAGGCGTTAACGTGCGTTTCGGTATTCATCCGGTGGCCGGACGCATGCCCGGGCACATGAACGTCCTGCTCGCCGAAGCCAAGGTACCGTACGACATCGTGCTCGAGATGGACGAAATCAACGATGATTTCCCTGACACCGATGTGTCGATCGTGATCGGCGCCAACGACATCGTGAATCCGGCCGCTGAAGACGATCCAACGAGCCCGATCGCCGGGATGCCGGTGCTGCAGGTGTGGAAGTCCAAGACTTCCATCGTCATGAAGCGCTCGATGGCCTCGGGCTATGCGGGTGTCGACAATCCGCTGTTCTTCAAGGAGAACAACCGGATGCTGTTCGGCGATGCCAAGAAGATGCTCGACGAAGTGCTGGGAGCATTGAAGGCGTGAGACTCGCTGGGCGGGTCGCGCTCGTCACTGGCAGCAGCTCAGGCATCGGCCGAGGCGTCGCTCTCGCATACGCCCGCGAGGGCGCCGATGTCATTATCAATCATCCGACGGTGGGCGAGGCCGCAGCAGCCGAGGAGGTTGCGCGCGGCATTCGTGAGGCAGGACGTCGCGCACTCGTTGTGCGAGCCGATGTCAGCCGGGAGTCCGAGGTCGAGCGCTTGGTTGCGTCGGCCCGCGAGTCTTTCGGTCGGATCGACATCCTCGTCAATAATGCAGGCATCGCTGCCGCCGCGCCGATTCACGAAATGACTGCCGAGACCTGGGATCGGGTGCTCGGTGTGCATCTCCGCGGAACGTTTCTGATGACCCGCGCCGTGATCGGCGAAATGTATGCGCGCAACTCGGGTCGAATCATCAACACAGCGTCGCAACTCGCTTACAAAGGCGCCGCCGGTTTCAGCGCGTACACGGCGGCCAAAGGAGCGATCATCTCCTTCACCCGCAGCGCGGCTCTCGAAATCGGCGCACGCAACATCACCATCAACTGTATTGCCCCGGGCGCAACGTTGACGCCGATTCTCGATGACGTGCCGGCCGACACGCTGGAGGCCATCCGCCGTGCCATTCCGCTCGGGCGTATTGCGGAGGTGGACGATATCGTCCCCGCGTATGTGTTTCTCGCGGGTGATGACGCGCGGCATTTCCAAGGCCAGTGCCTCAGCCCTAACGGCGGCGACGTTTTTCTTTGACGTACTGAGTATTACTCAGGTTTTTACCGCTAGCACGGTCGCTTCGCGCTCGGGCGACAGACCCGCCTTGAGTGCCTGTTGCTCTTTGACCGGACGTTGCAGATGCCACGCCAGAGTGTCGCGCGCTGTCGCTTCAAGGGATCGGACCGTGAGGCCTGCGCGACGCGCACGGTCGGTGCTCGAGGCGGCAAAGCCTGCGCCATCGCCGATAGGGGGAACCCATACCGGCATGTCGGACCATGGCGCGACGTTCTGCTGCTGCAAAAACTCGGCAGAGCGCCAGATCGGCTTGGCAGGTTGTGACGGCTTCACGAGGGTCGATGCGGCCCCGATGGAAGCGTCGATCAACTGACCCATGGCGAATTGCCCGGGCGCCGAGACAACATTGAATGTGCCGGCGAGTTGCTGTTCGATCGTCAGCACGGCGAACGCCGCCAAATCCCGCGCATCAATCAACTGAATGGGGTCTGCAGGGCTGCCGGGTGCCAACATGTCGCCACCGCGTGCCGCGCGGGCAGGCCAGTAAGTGAACCGGTCGGTATTGTCCTCGGGTCCAACGATCAATCCTGGTCGCAGCACGATGGTTCGTGCTGCACCGAAGCTGCGTTCAGCAGCCACTTCACACGCCGCCTTCAGCGGCCCGTAGGTGGCCCCGTCCACCGTCTCGGTGGCGGGGTCGGAGAGCGTGGCGACGGGCGATTGCTCATTGTTCGGCGTTGCGAGACTCGCATAGGCCGAAATCGAGGACACGAACAGGTAGCGGTTTGCCCGAGCTTTGAGCAGTTCGCCGGTCAGCGTCACGTGGCGGGGTACATATCCCGAGTTGTCGATGACCGCGTCCCACGAGCGGTTGGCAAGACCCTCGATTTGCCCGTTGCGATCACCGAGGATCCGTTCGATCTGCGGCAGACGATCAGTCTTGGTCCGCCCACGATTGAAGAAGGTCAGCGAGTGACCGCGCGCGAGCGCGAATTCGGCCATGTGCAGACCGATGAAGCGGGTGCCACCGAGAATCAGTAGTTTCAGTGGCTTTTTCGCCTTCGCGTCTCGCGCCCAGGTTGACTGCGAGCTGAGGCCGAGCGCTGCGGTCGCGGCCAAAAAATTTCTGCGATTCATCCTTGATTGTCCTCACTCTAGGATGAACCCATCATATCGCGACCGCCGAGCGTGCGGCATGGGCGATGGCCGCGCTGCCTGCGCTTGGCATATAGAGGTATTCGCCGCCCAGCCAGCGCGCCAGCTTTTGTCCAGCTCCGTGGCTGACGAAGCTGCGCTGTGTGTCGATCAGCAAAGTTTTCAAGCCGCGTGCTGCAACCGCGGCGGCGATACCTTGCAGTTCTTGATCGACCCCGGCGCGCTCGGCGCGTAGCCCTATGTTGGCGCGTCCATCGGTGAGCAGCACGAGCACGATGTTGCCGTAGCCTTTGCGTTTGGCTTGTTCGGCGACCTCGAGCGTCAGCAGCAGGGTTGCCGCGAGCGGTGTACCGCCGCCGGTCGGGATCTGATCGACCGCCCGGCGCAGTAATTCCACGCTGCTCGTGGGTGGCAGCAAGAGGTCTGCGGACTGGGCGCGGAAGGACATCAAGGCCACCTTGTCGCGGTTCACATAGGCTTGCTCAAGCAGCGAGTGCACGGCGCCTTTAGCTTGTCGCATGCGATTGAGGGCCATGCTGCCGCTCGCGTCCACGGCGAAGATGAACAGCGCGCCCGCCTTGCTCTTGTAGCGCTTGATCCGAATGTCTTCGGCGCGCAGCGTCAGGTTTCCGTGCCGGCGGGTGCGAAGCCGTTGCCACGGAGCTGCGGCCCGCAAGGTGGCGATCACGTCGAGTCGCTGGCCTTTCAGCGTTCCCGGAACGCTCGCGACATGCCGGCCACGAGTGCCGGCGGTGCTGCCACGTGACCCGGCGCGGCTGCGTCGAGACCTGCTGAACGGCAGTGCATCGAGGACGGCGGGCAGTTCCGTATCGACTGCCTCAAGGATTTCTTCAGCCATCTCCAGGCTGTCCATTTCTGGTCCGGGCGCATCGGCGGTGTTCGGTTCCGGGCTCTCCTGCGGTGGCGGCGGCGCCTCGTTGGGCGCGGGCTCCTCCTGTGCGGGGTTGCGGGTGGCGCGTGGCAGCAGCACAAGGCGCACGGCGAGTTCAAGGTCTTCACGTTGCACGCGATCGCGCAGGGCGAGCGCGGCACTTGCACGCGCGGCCAAACTGGCGAAAAGGTCAGCCCTGTGTCCTTGTACGCCGAGGGCCACTGCAGAGGCGCAGAGCTCCTCCTGCTGCGCTGCAGTCATCTCGACGTCATCCAACGATGCTCGCGCGAGCTCAAGCACGCCACGCAACATTTCGATCTCGTCTTGCCAAGCCCTGTGAGCGGGATTGAGGTGACGATCGACGATGCTCAAGCGTGCGTCATGGGTTGCAGCCGCGGGCATGCGGACGATCAAGCCCATTCGATCGAGCAGATGCGCCCGCGGTTGACCTTCGGCCGGATCGTAGCTGGCGAGGAGACGAAAGCGGGTGGGTACGCGGCGGCTGAGTCCGTCGCGCTCGATGCGCAGCTCTCCATCTTCGAGTGCCCCCAGCAGGGTGTTGGTCGTACCTTCGGCCAACAGATTGCATGCCTCGACGAGTAGCACTCCGCCATGGGCGCGGCTGAGAACACCGTTGCGGATGACGCGCTCGCCGCGTTGCAGGGTCGCTTCGAGATCAAGTCCTCCGAGCAGCGCCTCCTGATCGCAGCCGAGTGGCAGCGCGACCTGTTGGATTCCAGGCAGTAGATCTGCAAAGCCGTGCATCAGCGCGCTCTTGCCGCTGCCCGGTGGGCCCACGAAAACACAGCCGCGCAGTCGAGGCTCGAGTGCCAGCATGAGCAGCGCGAGTCGCGGTGTATCCATCGCGACCAGCGCAGGCAGAGGCAGTCGGTGGATGGTCAGGCGAGCGCCTCGGCAAGCACTCGGCGTACCCGCTCATCATCGGCTGCAGGTTCCAGCGGATCTTTGCGCAAGCGGTGTGCGAGGCTCGTAGGCGGCGAGCGCCAGTGCGGCGCGGGTGATGGCGAGCTCCCCACGGTGACCATCAATCGCCAGCAGATCGCACAGTCTCGCAGCCAGCAGCAACGCCTCGTGCGACACCTCGACTTTTGAGCGTCGGGCGATTGCGGCGACCAGAGCGCGGCGCAACTTGGCTTGGGCGCTGGAGTATCGCTTGCCAAACGCTACCGGGTCCGTCTCGAAGGCGAGACGCCTTCGCACGATCTCGACGCGTTGCGTGACGTCGGAGACGGTGCGAATGCGTGCGTGCAAACCGAAACGATCGAGCAGCTGTGGTCTGAGGTCGCCTTCTTCCGGGTTGCCGGACCCGACGAGTACGAAGCGTGCAGGGTGGCGGATGCTGAGGCCCTCGCGCTCGACCACGTTTACGCCGCTCGCGGCGACATCCAGTAGCAAGTCGACGAGGTGATCCTCGAGCAGATTGACTTCGTCGATGTAGAGAAAGCCGCGGTGCGCCGCGGCCAGCAGACCTGGCGAGAAGGCTTGCACGCCATCGATGAGCGCACGCTCGATGTCGACCGAGCCGACCACGCGATCCTCGGTCGCGCCGAGTGGCAGGTCGACCACCGGCACGGGTCGGCGGGTTGCCTTCAGGGCGGAGGAGGCGCGGCTGCAATGCAGGCACTCAGGTGCCGGGGACGCTGGATCGCAGTTGTAGGGGCACCCCGCGACCACGGACGTCACGGGCAGCAGCTGGGCTAGGGCGCGCACAGCCGTGCTCTTTGCCGTGCCCCGGTGGCCTGTCACCAGGACACCCCCGATCGAGGGGTCGATCACGGTCAGCAGGATGGCGAGCTTCAGCTCTTCCTGCCCGACGATCGCTACAAAGGGGAAACTCTGTTGCACATGACCTCCTCGACCTCAATGTGTCAACATAACAAGACAGTCGATTGTGTCAATCGGGGGCGGGGATGAGAACGATTACCTTCATCGTGGGCATCGAGCGCTTCAACGCCGGTGTCTGGACCGAGGTCGAGCGTCGGCTAGCGGAGGCCGGGGTCGCCGTGCGTCTTAAGCGTTATCACGACGCCCATGTCGACCAACACGATGCGCAACTTGCCGCGGACCTCAAGTCCTCGGATGTCGTGTTCCTGAGTCTCATCAATATGCGACCGCAGGCCGACTGGATCGCGGCACAGCTCGCGTCCTCGCAGGCCGCGGCCGTGTTTGCCTATGAAAGCATGCCTGAGGTGATGCAGCTGACCAAAGTCGGCGAGCATCGGTTCAAGGAGAAGAAAGGCGAGGCGCCAAAGCCCGTGCAGTTTCTCATGCGTCTGATCACGCGCGGCCGCGATGAAGACGCGCTCTACGCTTACACCAAGCTCGTCAAGATCGCCTCGAAGATGTTGCCGCTCATCCCTGAGAAGCTCGCGGGTTTTCGCACGTGGCTCGGCGTCAACTTGTATTGGAATCAACCCGACGCCCAGAACATCACTGAGATGGTTAAGCTCATCGTGCGCGACACCTTCGCCGAGAGCGTCTCCATCGCACCCGTCAGCATCATCCCGACCATGGGTTGCTGGGATCCGGTAAGCGGCGAGATGTTCGCCGATGCGAATGCCTATATGAAATGGGCTACCCGCCAAGGCCGATATCGCAAGGGTCAACCGCTCGTTGCGGTGCTCGGTATGCGCAAGCACGTGGTGCAGCGACTCGGATATCTGCAGGAACTTATCCGCGGTATCGAAGCGCGAGGGCTCGCGGCTTTGCCGGTGTTCGTGTCGGGCATCGAGGCACATGTGGCCGTGCGCGAGTGGCTCGTGCATCAGCCGATCGATGCGTTCATCTCGACCATGGGATTTTCAATCGTGGGCGGCCCGGCCTCATCCACTAAGCCCGGTCACTATCACGAGACTGCGTCCGATCTGCTTGCCAAACTTGATGTGCCTTATGTGATCGCGCAGCCACTGCTGATGCAGGAGGAGCGTGAGTGGAAAGAGCGCGGCGTCATTTCGATGCAGTCGGTCGTCATGTATGACCTGCCCGAAATGGATGGCGCCTCGAGCAGCGTGGCGCTCGGCGCTATCAAGGATGGGGAGTTGACCGCGGTTCCCGATCGCATCGCGCGCGCGATCGATCAAGTCGAGGGTTGGATTCGGCTGCGTCGCAAGCCCGCCGCGGAAAGGCGTGTGGCGGTGGTGCTGTACAACTTTCCGCCCGGCCTCGGCAAAGCGGGCACAGCGGCACTCCTTGACGTACCCGCTTCGGTGTCGGCGTTGATCAAGCGCTTGAAAGACGAGGGCTATGTCACGGGCCGAGCGCCGACGGACGTGGCGGAATTCGCCCAGCGACTGGCAGATCTCGAGCGCGGCGAGATGGGTAAGACCCTCTCGCTGACCGAATACCGTCAATTGATGGTCGGTCGTGCGGGCGATCGCATCGAGCGATTCTGGGGACAGGCGCCGGGAGACATCGCTCCCGCAGGTCGCGATGGCATGCGACTCAACACGCTGGAATTCGGCAATGTTCTCGTCGGATTGCAGCCGACGATGGGTGTGCCGGGCGATCCGATGAAGTTGCTGTTCGAGCGTAATTTCACGCCACATCATCAATACGCGGCGTTCTATGCGTGGCTGAAGCAGGGGTGGAAGGCGGATGCCATCATCCATGTCGGCATGCACGGTACAGCCGAATGGATGCCCGGTCTGCAAGCCGCGTTGACGGCGGATTGCTGGTCGGACGTGTTGCTGGGTGGGATACCGCATCTGTATCTGTATCCGCTCAACAATCCGGCGGAGGCGGCGATTGCGCGGCGACGCAGCTACGCCACCATCATCAGTCACGCGATTCCGCCCTATGCGCGAGCCGGTCTTTACAAACAGCTCGCCGACGTTCGCACGCGTATCAGTGACCCGGCCGACGATCTGTCGGCGACGCTGCCGGAGTTACCGCGTCGCGCTGACGAGTCCGTGGCGGAGTATCGGCTGCGCGTGACTGCGTGGCTGGAGCAGGTGGAGCAGCGTCTGATCGTCGATGGCTTGCATGTGTTCGGAGCCGTGCCCGATCGGCGTCGCGCCACCACGCTCGTCGAGGCCGCCATGGATGTGCCGCGACGCGGTAAGCCAGGGCTTCGAGCGTTGATGAGCGAAGCCGGCATCGGCGTCACCGAGGCGAGCGCACTGCGCGACGCGCTGATCGAGCGATGCGTTATGGGCCGGGAGGATCCCTCCGTGGTTTGGCGCAGCACAACCGGTGCGCCGGGGCCTGTGGGACTGATTGATTTCATCAACGAAGGCCGCGCCATCGTCTCCGGCATGTCGCGATGTCACGAGGAACTCGATGCGGTGATCCATGCGCTCGACGGTGGATTCATCCGTCCGGCGTACGG
>RGWK01000095.1 GCA_010029775.1 Gammaproteobacteria bacterium | reverse complement strand
GCCGAACTGCTCGGTCGCAGCGAGGCGGTTACGGCTGACCTTCGTCACGAGCGCGAGCCGCTGGTCGCGGATTTCGCGGATCAGGCCACGCAACGCGAAAACGAGGAGGTCTTGCAAGGTATCGAGCAGTCCACGCGGGGCGTGTTGCGGCAGATCAACGTGGCGCTCGAGCGCGTGGAGCGCGGCGAGTACTTCCGCTGCAGTCGTTGCGGCAATGACATCGAGGCGGAGCGGCTGCAGGCGATCCCGGAGGCCGATCAGTGCGCCTGCTGCGCCCGTCGGCCGCTCAGTTGATCCGGTGGTCGAACGTATCCACGGGTCGCGTGAGCACGGATAGCCACAGCCGATGATTCGGAACCGCAGCATCCTCGTTCTCGCCGATCGCTCTACCGAGGCGCAGTCCTCACTGCATAGGGCCTCAGTGCTCGCGCGGCATCTCGATGCGTCGATCGATATCTTTCTCTGTGATACCGATCACGCGTGGGCCGTTCGCGAACAGGCGCACAGTGCCGAGGCGCGTGCGGTCGTTGCCGCCTGTCATGCGGAAAGCGCGCGTTTTCTGCAGGCCCTGCGCGGCTCGGTGCCGGCGACCGACCTGCGCATCACGCTGAGTTTTGCCTGTGCCTTTGCCGTACACGAAGGGCTTGCAGAACGGGTGGAGCAGCTGCAGCCGATGCTGGTGATCAAGAGTTTGGCCAACGGCCGCGAGGGCAGGGCGCGACCACCCCAACCAGCCGAGATGCAGATTATCCGCAGTTGCCGTGTGCCGCTGCTGTTGTCCCAAGGTCATCAATGGCAACCGGTGCCGAGGTTCTGCGCCGCGCTTGATGCCAATGTACGCGACGAAGTCATGACTCGATCGGTTCTGCTGACCACGGCCCAAATGAGTCGTGAATGCCATGGCATCTGGACTGTTGGTTTGTTGCGCGACCCCGCGGATCGACGTGCGGATCCCGATTTCGCAGACGTTCAGGCGCGGTGGTGGGATCTGGAGCCATTGGCGGTTCACCAGGTGCCCGGGCCGCCGCTCGAGGGCGTTGCCGATCTCATTCGCCAGCAGCGGATCGACGTACTGGCGCTCGGTGGCGCTACTCGCTTGTCGCCCCGCGCGGCGGAGCCCAGTTTTGCCGAGCAGGTGATGGGTCGGGTGAGCTGCGATCTGTTGTTCGTTCCGCGTGATCCGGAGGGGTCAGTGGCCTCGCTGCCGATCCCGGCGGATGCGACGCACCGTGAGCGCGGCAAAACCACCTACCACGGCCACGAGCACTAGCATCAGGGTGCCGAGCCACCAACCGACGCGCCAGGCTTCAAGAAGGCCCCAACCGACTCCGATGGGGGTGCTGACGAGCAACAACGGTTTGGCGGTGCGCATGTCGGGCAGGAATGTTACCCGGTTTGCACCGACGGACTCCTGCGGCTAGGCTCTCGCGCCATGAAACAGCCCCTTCATTCAGCGTCCTCACTGGCCATCGTGTTATCCCTGCTCGTCGCGTCTGCCGCCGCGGGGCCGTCCGACTACTCGGCCGCCGATGAAGCCGTGTACCTCGAGCGGTTCGGACGCCTGATGGACGCCTCGCGGCTGGGTCTCGGGCTGGAAACCTACGAGCCTCTCGAGTCCGTTCCGGGCGTCCGCAAGCCGAAGCCGATCGCCGAGGCGGCGCCGGGCAGCGGCCGCATCGCACCGTCCGCTTTGCAGGCCGCGGCCGATTACGCGGCGCGCAACAACTCGTCCGCGTTCATGGTTTGGCACGATGGGAAGATAGAAAAATCCAGTTTTTTCAAGGGAATGAAGCCAGAAGATACATTTCCTTCTAGATCATTAGCCAAGCCCATGACAGCGGTCGCGATCGGCCGCGCGATAGCGCTCGGCAAGATTCGTTCACTCGATCAGCCGGTGGCGGATTTTGTGACGGAGTGGCGGGGTGACCCGCGCCGCTCGCGCATTTTGGTGCGTCACCTGCTCGACATGCGTTCCGGTTTCTTGCCCCAGGGGCCGGCGACCACGGCAGAGGACATGCTCAATCGCGCTTACCTGCACCCGCGGCACGAGGACATCATCATCCGCGAGTACCCCGTGGTGGACGAACCCGGGACGCGGTACGAGTACAACAACGCTACCTCTGAGATGGTCGCAGTGCTCATCGAACGCGCGACCGGCGTGCGCTACGGCGAGTGGATTTCGCGCCAAGTGCTGCAACGGATCGGATCGCCGGGTGGCACGATCTGGGTCAACCGA
The DNA here is from genome assembly GCA_010029775.1 of Gammaproteobacteria bacterium. GTDB lineage: Bacteria > Pseudomonadota > Gammaproteobacteria > Steroidobacterales > Steroidobacteraceae > UBA964. Next base: position 5,526 of record RGWK01000095.1, on the reverse strand, counting down.
CCCGGCGGCACGGCTCATTCCGGGTGTTGCCTGATGTTGCCGGCCGAAGCTTGGCTGCGCCTCGGTGTGCTGCTGTTGCAGGATGGCGTGTGGGAGGGCGAGCGCTTGCTGCCCGCAGGTTACGTGCAGGCGATGCGCACCCCGACGGCCGAGAATCCGTATTACGGGCTTGGCGTGTACGTGGCCGGGCGCTACATCGCAAGGCGCGGGTTTGCCAACCCGGCGCGGGATACCGAGGCACGGCGAGTGCTGCACTCGGAGCCCTACCTGGCCGATGATCTGTTCTTGTTCGATGGCAACTCGAACCAGGTGGTGTTCATCGTTCCGTCGCGGCGCCTTGTGATCCTGCGGGTGGGCGACAATCCGCCTCGCGCGGCCGGCACGGAGTGGGACAACAGCGCGCTGCCGAACCTTGTTCTCCGCGGCTTGCCTAACGGGGGTTCCCCCCAGGCTCGTTGACCGCGTTATAGTGTTGTAGTCTAATATAACACCTAGTTTTTGGATTTTTGCCGTGCGCCACTGCGAGGTGTCGCCCGAGCCGACGTTTTTAAAAGGATGCCCCGCCCATGAGTCGTCTGTCTTTGTCCTCCGTGCCGCGTCCGATTCTTTGGACCTTGGCTGGAATCGCCGCGCTGACGGCTCTTGGATTGCTGCGTCTGTATTGGCCGTTCGGCGCTGCGAAAGCCGGCGGCAGCCCAGTGCCGCTGGTCACCACATTGAGCATTGCGCCGATCGAAGTGGCTGATCGCGTGTCGTTCACGGGTGCGATCGGTGCGCGCGACGAGGCGGCCTTGAGTGCGGAGGAGGGCGGCCGCGTCTCGGAGCTGCATGCTGAGGTGGGCGATCGCGTCCGCCGCGGTCAACTTCTCGCCCGATTGGATAATTCTTTGGTGGCGCCGCAGATCGCCAGTCTGCAGGCCTCGCTGGAAGAGTCACGCGCCAATGCCGCCGTCGCCGAGGCCGACTACCGCCGTGCGCAGGCCGTCGCCGCGATCGGCGCCTTGTCGGCGCAGGAAATCGAGCGTCGTGGTGCGGCTTCTGTTGCTGCGCAAGCCAAGGTCAAGGTCGTCAGCGCCCAGTTGAACGAGGCGCAGGCGCGCTACCGCCGAACGGAGATTCGTGCACCCTTCGATGGCATCGTGCTGACGCGCGGTGCCGAGGTGGGTCAGCTCGCGAGCCCAGGTGGTGCGGCGCTGTTTCGCATTGGGCGTGCGGGCGGCATCGAAATGCGTGGCAACGTCGCGGAACGTGATCTGCCACAACTCGCCGTTGGGCAGCGGGCGGACATCCGCGTGACCGGTGTCGCGCAGGCCTTTCCCGGCAAGGTGCGCCTGATTGGGGCGGTGATCGATCCGCAGACGCGCTTGGGCAGCGTGCGCGTCGATCTGACTCCGCACAAGGATCTGCGGCCCGGAGCGTTCGCGCGTGGCGAGATCAGCGTCGGCACAGCACTGCGGCCGGTTATTCCGCAGACCGCCGTGATGAGCGATGCAGCCGGTAATTACGTCTTTATCGTCGACGACGCGGTCACGGTCGTTCGGCGCGGCATCACCGTGGCGGGCTCGCGGCCTGAGGGTCTTGTGGTGGCGAGCGGTCTGCAGGCAGGCGATCGCATCGTGGTGACGGCAGGCCCCTATCTGCGCGCTGGCGAGAAGGTGCGGGTCGCCCCATGAACAACATTTCGGCATGGGCGATACGTCATCCGACGTTCCCCATCGTGCTGTTCGTTGTCTTGAGTTTCATCGGCGTGGTGAGCTTCATTCGCCTGCCGATCAATCTGAATCCTGATGTGACCTTCCCCATCATCATGGTGCAGGTGTCGCAACCGGGTGCTGCGCCGTCGGAGATCGAAACGCAGATCACCCAGAAGGTCGAAGGTGCGGTGCGCAGCGTTGCCGACGTTCGCAACATCAGCTCGCGGGCCAGCGAAGGATCCTCGTTCACCAGCGTGGAGTTTCAGATCGGTACGCCGATCGATCGCGCCCTGAACGACGTGCGCGACGCGGTGAGCAAAATTCGGGCGGATTTGCCTGAAGGTGTCGATGAGCCGCAAATCAACCGCATGGATGTCGAAGGCGGCGTCATCGCCTACTACGCGGTATCCACGACCAATCGTTCTCCCGAGCAGTTGAGTTGGTACGTCGATAATACAGTCAGCAAACGCCTGCTCGCCTTGAGCGGGGTTGCTCAGGCCTCGCGTGGTGGTGGCGTATCGCGCGAGATCCGCGTTGAACTTGATCCAGCGCGCATGCAGGCGCTCGGTTTGACTGCAGCGGAAGTCAACCAGCAGTTGCGCCAACTGAATCTCAACGCCCCGGGCGGGCGGGCACAGGTCGGTGGCGGCGAGCAATCGATTCGCGTGCTGGGTTCCGCCGATACGGCGCTGACGCTCAGTGGCACGCAGATCCGGGTAGGTGAGCAGCGCTCGATTTCACGCCTCAACGGACGTGCGGCGACGACCTTCGGAGTGTTCAAGGCACGAGGTGCCTCTGACGTTGCCACGCTCGATCGTGTCGAGGCGGAAATCGCCAAACTTCTCGTCGAGGCACCGGACATTTCCATCAAGCGTGTGTTCACCACGGTCGAGAACACGCGCGAGTCCTACAAGTCGGCATTGACCGCGATGATCGAGGGTTCGGTGCTTGCCGTGCTCGTGGTCTTCATCTTCCTGCGTGATTGGCGGGCTACGGCCATTTCCGCACTGGCGATCCCGCTGTCGGCGATCCCAACCTTTGCCTTCATGTACTGGCAGGACTTCACGCTCAACACCATCAGTTTGCTCGCCTTGTCGCTGGTGGCCGGCGTGCTGGTGGACGATGCCATCGTCGAGATCGAGAACATCGTACGGCACATGCGCATGGGCAAGTCCGGCTATCAAGCCGCGCTCGATGCAGCGGACGAAATCGGACTTGCGGTGGTCGCCACTTCGGCAACGATCATTGCCGTGTTCCTGCCGGTGAGTTTCATGGGCGGCTTCACCGGTCAGTATTTCAAGCAGTTTGGCTTAACGGTTGCCGCTGCGGTGTTTTTCTCGCTGCTTGTTGCGCGACTGATCACGCCGCTGGTGGCGGCCTACACGCTCAAGCCCCACGACGAGATCCGCGCGGCCGACGGCGCGCTGATGAGCGCGTATCTCGACTCGCTGCGTTGGAGTTTGCAGCACCGGCGCGCCACGCTCGTAGGCGGCACGGTGTTTTTCGTTCTGTCGGTGGTGCTGCTCGCTTTGGTGCCGAAGTCGCTGATTCCACCCAATGATTTCTCGGCGGCGCAAGTCAAAATCGAGTTGCCGCCTGGCGTGCAACTCGAGCAGACAGCGCGGGTATCGGCTCAGGTCACCGCACTGATCGCCGCGCAGCCTGAGGTCACCGATGTCATCGAGTCTATCGGTGGTGGTGATGTCAGCGGTGCCGAGATCTACGTGTCGCTCGTGCCGCGTCAGCAGCGTGAGGTCTCACAGAAGCAGTGGGAGGATCGCCTCAGTCCGCAGTTTGCCGCGATCCCCGACGCCCGGGTGTCTTTCGTTGGCGGCGAGGCCGGTGGCGGCCGCGCGATTACGCTGTATTTGACCGGCGAAGACCCGCTGAAACTCGATGCTGCTGCACAACGCGCCGTGGCCGCGATGCGTGGTCTGCGCGAATTGCGCGATCCGCGCGTGGCGGGGGACCTGCCTCGACCGGAAGTGCTGGTCACGCCGCGGCTTGATCTTGCCGCCGAGCTTGGCGTGTCGGTCGCGGCCATCAGCCAGACTATCCGTATCGCCACCCTTGGCGATCTGCCGCAGAACGCCGCCAAGTTCTCGCTGGCCGAGCGACAGGTGCCGATCCGCGTCAGCTTGCTCGAGGATGCGCGGCGTGACCTTGCCACGCTCGAGAACTTGCCGGTGCGAACGTCCAGCGGTACCACTGTGCCGTTAAAGGCCGTCGCCGACATCAGTTTCGGACAAGGGCCTTCCATGATCCGGCGCTATAACCAAAGTCGTCGCATCGTGCTCGAAGCGGACCTTGCGACCGGGTATGAGTTGGGTCCTGCGTTGGAGCGTGTCAACAACCTGCCTGAGATCAAGAATCTGCCCGAAGGGATCCGCCTCGTTCAGGTCGGTCAGGCGGAGTTTATTCAGGAACTGTTCAGTAACTTCCTGCTCGCGATCGTGGCTGGCGTACTGCTGGTGTTCGCGGTGCTGGTGCTGCTGTTTGCCCGCGTGTTCCAGCCGATCACGATATTAGCCGCGCTGCCGCTGTCGGTCGGTGGTGCCGTGCTCGCGCTGATGCTCACTGGCAAGCCATTTTCGATGCCCGTGGTGATCGGCTTTTTGATGTTGATGGGCATCGTCGGCAAGAACTCCATCCTGCTGGTCGATTTTGCAATCGAGGAAATGCGCGCCGGCAAAGAAAGAACCGAGGCTCTGATCGAGGCTGGGCATAAACGTGCGCGGCCGATCATCATGACCACCGTAGCCATGGTGGCTGGGATGATGCCCGTCGCTCTCAGTACGGCGGGCGGCGGCTTCCGTTCATCGATGGGTATTGCCGTGATCGGTGGGCTCATCACCTCGACCGTGCTCACGCTCGTCATCGTGCCGGCGGTGTTCTCGCTGATCGATCGAGCCCGACCGCGGCGAGTGCAAAGGTCAGCAGCACCTGTGTAGCGATATTGGCCATGCTGCGCCATTGCGGGTCTATCCAGCCGGTATCGCCGATCAGCACGAGTGCCAGAAAACCGAACACGAACCAGGGAATCGGTGCGCGTCCTGCGCTCTGGGTGTCGCCGGGTGCTGTTTGACGGGCTGCCCACAGCCCCATGCCGATCACGAGCGGCGCGAGCATCAACACCCGCGCAAGCTTTGCGACGGTGGCGAACTCGCCCTCTGCCTGGCCGCGGGCAAAACCTGCAGCCACGACCTGCGCGACCTCGTGCACCGAAGCGCCGCTCCAGAGACCATAGACCTGTGGCGACAGATCGAGGGCGGCACCGACCAGCGGGTAGCTGAACATCGCGAGGGTGCCGAACAGGGTCACGGTAGCGAGTGCGTAGGCGACGCTCTCGTCGCCATCGCGGACGACCGTGTTGGCGGCGACGATGGCCGACGCTCCGCACACGCCCGTGCCCGCGGCAATCAGCGTGGCAAGCCCCGGTGCGACGCCAAGCCGACCGCCCAGCCACAGGGTGAGCAGGTAGGTGCTGAGCAGGGCGAAGGCGAGAATCAAAAGGCCAGCCCAACCGATGCCGAGGATCTCGGCCAAGGTGACCTGCAAGCCGAGAAGAATGATCCCTAGTCGTAGCGGGCCGCGCAGGCTGGCCGCCAGTCCGGGGCGGGCCGCCTCGGGTCGTCCCAGGGTGTTTCGGACCAGCATGCCGATCAAGATCGCGAGCATCAGCGGGCTGATCCGGGTCAAGCCGGGCAGCTGTAGTGACCGAAGCAGGAAGGCCGCGGCAGTGACAGCCCCGCCGAGCGCAAGCCCGGGCAGCAGGGTTCGCCAGCGGCTACCGGAAGGGGGCGAATCAGAGCTGGCTGAGACCACGGGCGAC
>RGWK01000094.1 GCA_010029775.1 Gammaproteobacteria bacterium | reverse complement strand
TTGCTGTCGTGACGCCAGCAGTCGCTCTATGCGTTCGGCCATGCCGTCGACATCTCGCGCAAGCGCACCGAGTTCGTCACCCCGCGCCATCACCGCAGCTGAGGCGCGCGCTGCGACTTCGCCCTTGGCGATGCTGCGCACGGTGACCTGCAGTTCGCGAATGGGTCTGCCGAACGCCCGTGCGATCAGCGCGGCGACTACCGCAATCACGATCAGCGCAGCCGCCAGCACCGCAATCAACGTTGCAGCATTGCCCCACGGTGCAATGCGCTCAGGCACCAGCAGGAACGCGTAGCGGGTGCCGTCAGCGGCGACGAGCAAGGGGGCGAGTCGGATGGGACTGAAATAGCGTTCGTCACTGCGCACGCCCGCTAGCACGAAGCGCTCGACGAAGCGGCGGTAGCTGGCGGGCAGTGTCTTGCCGGCGACGTCACGCCCCTGCGCATCGAGGATGTAGAGCACGACGCCGTCGGGAACGGTGCGCGGATCCGTCATCCATTCGCGCAGCGCTTCACGTCCGCCACTCGCCAGGATCTGCGCGGCATCGCGCCCGAGAGAGCCTTCGCGGGCGAGCAGATAATTCTCCAACTGTCGCGAGGCGATCAGTGCGAGGCTCGCGAGGGCGAGCAGCACGAAACCGACAATGGCCGCACCGATGTACACCGCCATGCGCACGTACAGCCGCGATATCCTCGGCATCATGTGTCGGCTCCGGGCGAGCGCTCTGCGTTTTGGCGCATTACGTCCAGTACATAGCCGTGGCCACGGAGACTGCGAATCTCGGCACCTTCGGCGCCGGCCAGCGCGAGCTTGCGACGCAACTTGCTGACTAGCGTGTCGATGCTGCGATCGTAGGGCTCCAGTGGCCGGCCCACGGCTACCTCGGTGAGTTCGGCACGCGAGAGCACTTCGCCCTGACGCTGGAGCAGGGCTTCCAGCACGCGTAATTCCGTCGCGGTTAACGGCACCGCTGCACCCGCCACACGTACTTCGCGTCGTTTGCTGTGAAGCAGGAGATTGCCGAAGCCTGCGCTCTGCTCGCGCGCTGTCACGGACCCCGCGCTGCTGCGCTTGAGTACGGCACGGACGCGCGCGGCGAGTTCGAGCGGGTTGAAGGGCTTTGGCAGGTAGTCGTCGGCGCCTGCCGTCAAGCCTGCGATGCGATCCTGCTCCTCGCCGCGTGCAGTCAACATGATGACGGGCATCGCATGCTCGAGGCGCAGGCGATGCAAGGTCTCGAAGCCGTCAATCCCGGGCAGACCGAGATCGAGCACGATGAGATCGATCGGGCGATGCGACAACTCGGCGAGGGCCTGCTCGCCGCTGCCGGCAGTGATGACCTGAAAGCCTTGCAGTTCGAGGTACTCGAGGAGCATGGCCGCGAGCGCGCGGTCATCATCGACGATCAGCAATTGCGGCGCAGGCGCGGCCATCGGCGCAACGTTAGTGTGGCAGGTCAGTGGTGACAGCGCGCCGCGCGCGGTAGAGGGCGAGGCCAGTTAGCACGCTGGCCAGCAGCAGCAGCACGATGCCGGCCTGCAGCAGATACCCCGCGGCGAGCGCGGCCAGCACGAATGTGTAGAGCAGCGCTTCGAGCGGGCCGATCGCGATGAAGGCCATGCCGTAGTCGGCTAGCACGCGATTCTTACCCCGCGGGTCGGCGACGCGCAGGAGCGCTACGCCAAAGGCGATGGTGCCGGTGTTCCAGCCATAGGTGAATATGGCGTTCTCGAACCAGTGTTTGCCGAAGACCCTCGGCGCCACGAGCAACAGCCAGCCGACGCAGATCGCAAGGCCGAGCAACGAGAACACGGCCAGTGGCAGTGCGTAGTCGAGCACGATCTGTACGTTGATGGAGGCGATGCCGAAGGCAACCAGATAATCAGAACACAGACCGCCAATGCGACCGATCACCTGCGCATCGATATGTTCGCCGACGTATTGCCCGCCAAGCCGCAGACGATCGGACACGCCCTGTACGAACCACCCGAGCAGCATGGCGACGCCGAACGCGGGCAACACGAACCGCGCGGGCAGCAACTCGCGCAGGCTCGGCAGCAGCGCCATGGCGGCTCCATAGATACCGAGCACCAAGGCGACATGCCAGGTCAGCGTTTCCAGTGCCATGCCGTTGATGGTGGCTCGGCCGAGAGAGTCCTGTTGGGACGCGGGAGCGAAGCTCTCGCCATGTCGAGCTTGCGCCCCCGTACCGCCTGAGTGGTCGACGGCGATCCAGCCGCGACGGCGCGCGAGATTAATGAGCGCGAGGCCACCGAAGACCCCACAGCAGATGCCGACGGTCGCGAAAGTAAACCCCACGCTGCGAGCCGCCTCCCACCCAGGCAGCGCATCGGCGTAAAGCGCCGCTGTGCCGTGGCCCCCGGCAAAACCGGCGGGCAGCATGACGATGAACTCCGGCCGCAGATCGACGAAGACGACAGCCAGCAGCAGCACCCCGAGGCAAATGACGATGCCGTACTGCATGACCTCTGAGGCGAGGTTGTAGAGAAAAGAAGTGCTGCTGTTACCTATGACGGCGCCACGCGCGGTGCGCGGTCGGTGACCGAGCAGCAAGGTGGCGAACAGCAGTGTGATGAGCACGCCGGGATAGCCGAGCAGCAGCGGCACGCCAGCGGCATCACGGGAGAACGGCAGCAGATCGTAGCCACCCGGGCCGAGTGCCAACGCCAACAGGCCCGCAATCATCGATGAGGGGATCAGATAGCGTGATAGGGGCGGGATGGCTGCGCGCAGCAGTTGTGCGAGCACGAGCAGGGCCGAGATGAGTGCGATGTCGGTCAGCATGGGCGAGTCCCAGATCGATCAGAAGGGTGCGAGTCGTTCGACGATACGATGGGTTGCATCGGCATCGTCACTCGTTGCGCGCTCGCCGGCAGGTAGCTCGGATGCCTTGCCCATATGCAAGGCGATGATGCCGTTCGGGTATATCGTCAACCGATTTTCCCCGGACCCTTGCATCGAGGGCAGGTGACGCACGGAGCCGTCACGTGTGCTGACGTACCGCGGGAACCAGTATCCCATGCGGTACAGCATAGGCGCGGCCGTGCGCGTGGCGGCATCGATATCCCGCGATCCATCGACGGTGGGTACGAGCGCTTCGCGCGCCGCGAGCAGATCGCGTGTCAGCGCTGCGTGGAGGAGTTGTCGACCCTGATGCGCTCCGCCTGACTGCAGCAGCAGGGCGATCTTCGCCAACTCCTCGACGGTCGGGTAATAGCCCGCGTTCGCCCAGATCACCCCGTCGCGTTCGTTGCTCTCGCGCGTGCGTACCGCCGGCGCGTGCCGAATGCCGATGGGTGCGAAAACTTCTTCTTCGAGCATGCGCCACAGGTCGGCCTCGGGTCCGCGAACCGACTTGAGAAACCCGTCGATCGCAGCACCCAGCAGGAAGTAGTCCTGGTCCCGATAGCGCATGACGGTGCCCGGCTCCCAAGGATATGGCTTTAGGTTGCGACGGATCGCCTCAAGCTTCTGGGCCGTGGACGGTGCCGTATACCAAGCGTCGTAGTCGCCCTCAAGATAGCCCGCATAGGGGTTATTCGGTTGGGTGACGAGACTCCCAAGGCCGCCGAAGCCGCTCGCCATATTGGCCGCATCGATGAAGCGGATGCGTTTGAACTTCGCATCAAGCCCTGGCACGTAATCGCCGATCCGCAACTCCAGCACGTATGGCCCGAGTGTCTCGGCAAGTCGCAGCAGCGCAAGCGGTGCTGCGATGCTTTTCATGACAGAGCGCACGCCAAAGCGCATCTCGAGCGGGTAGGGGTACGGACCGTAGGGCGTGGGGGAGTCCTGTACGTAGAGCGTGCCGCGATACACCATCGCGTTGAGCACCTGCCACTGTGGCAGTACCGGGCCACCAAAACCCTCAAAGGTGCCTGCCGGGAACTGGTTGACCAGCTCGGCCCAAGGTTTGACGGGAAGCTGCTCGTCGCGTTCGCGACGGGCGGCAGCACGCTCGGCATCAAAGGCGCCCGGCACCGCGGTGCGCCAACGCAGCGCTGCGCTCCCCCACAGCACCACATGCTGCTTCAGCAAGTATGGACCGGTGTGTTGGGCGAACTGCAGTCGCAGCGCGCTGATGTTGCCATCGCGGTAGAGGAATGTCGCCACGCCCTGATGGGCGTGGTTCTCGGTATCGTTGACCAGCATCAGGGGCAGCGCGGCGCGCGACCACTCGCCATCACCGGGTTCGCGCCACACTCGACCCGTTTGCGGGATCACCCGCCAATAGCTGCGCGGAGATTTGGTGGCGACCTCGCGAACCATGCTGCCGCGCTGCAGCGGCACAAGCAGATTCCCGTCGCTGAACAGAGCCAAAGAAATCGCCGGGAACAGCAGTGCGTCGCGACCATCAATGATTGACTTCACCAGGCGCGGCGACGACTGCAAGCGCCCTTGGGCGATCTCGAGGGTCCCTTGCAAGGCGGCGGCGGGCAAGGCGTCTGCCGCGGGTTTGAACGCGGCGTGATCGACCGGTGAGGCGGATGCGCTGGCCGGGCCGGTGAGTGACGGGACGGGCAGATGCAGCGAGGCAGGACCTGCGAAGGCCGTGCTTCTGAGCACACACACGATGGCACTGCAGGCGATAACTCGCCAAGCCCGTATCGATCTTCTCACTGGAACCCCCTACGCCGTCACTTGTTTGTTGATGCTATCAGCGTCCTTGCCACACGGGTTTGCGTTTCTCGGCGAAGGCGCGAGCCCCTTCCTTCTGATCCTCGCTCGAATACAGTCGATCCACGGTGGGCAGGCGGCGTCGCGTGACCTTATCGAAAGCTTCTTCGATGGATAAGTGCGCCGTGTCGCGGATGATTTCCTTGATCGCAGCGAATACAAGCGGTGGGCCTTCGGCCAACTGTTGCGCGAGTTCACGTGACCTCGCCATTAGTCGCTCAGGCGGCACGATCTCGTTGATGAGGCCCCACTGCTTGGCCTCCTGCGCATCGATGCGGCGTCCGGTGAGCAGCAGATCCATGGCCACGTGGAAGGGGATGCGCCGCGGAAGTTTGATCGAGGCGGCATCGGCCACAGTGCCCGAATTGATTTCAGGCAGGGCAAAGGTTGCGTGTTCGGCGACGATCAAAAGGTCGCAGGACAACGCGATTTCGAAGCCGCCGCCGAAGGCGAGGCCGTTGATGGCGCCAATCACCGGCTTGTTGAGTCCGGGCAGCTGCTGTAGCCCGCCGAATCCGCCCACGCCGTAGTCGGCATCGGGTGGTTCGCCCGCAGCGGCGGCCTTCAGATCCCAGCCGGGACAAAAAAATCGATCGCCCGCCGCGGTCAGGATAGCAACGCGCAGGGCGTCATCGTCTCGGAAGCCTGCGAACACCTTACCCATGATGCGACTCGTCGCTGCATCGATGGCATTCGCTTTGGGTCGATCGATGGTGACTTCGAGCACGGCGCCGCGGCGCTCGCAGCGTATCGGTCCGCTCATGTTGACCTCGGGGTAAGTGTCGCTAGAAATTCGTTTGTCGCCCTAAACTTGATGAGCGCATCGACAGCAACAGCCCGATCGGGCAGGGCGAGCAGGGGGTTGATGTCGAGTTCCTCGATCTCGTTGCGGTGCTTGTCGGCGAAGGCGGCGATTTTTTCGACTGCGCGTACGACGGCCTCGGCATCGGCCTTGCGCCCGCGGTAGCCGGAAATCAGTCGCCAAATACGCAGGCGCGCGAGTGCGGCCTCGATGTCGGCGCGTCCGGCCGGGAGCAGAAGCGTGACGTTGTCCTCCCACACTTCGGCCAATACGCCGCCGGCCCCCAGCAGCAGGGCGAGCCCAAATTGCGGGTCGCGCACAACGCCAACGATGAGTTCGGCGACACTGCCTGCAATCATCTGTTCGATCAGCACTCGATCGCCGAGATGCCGCATGTGCGCAACGGCGGCAGCGACTTCGTCGGGGGAGTTGAGCGAGAGGGCGACACCGCCGACGTCGCTCTTGTGCGCGATGGCGTCATTAGAAATCTTCACAGCGACCGGAAAGCCGACGTCTCGCGCGGCATCGGCGGCATCGCTCAGGGCGCATTCGATCGAGCGCGGCACGTCGATGCCTGCGGCGCTTAGCCACTGTTTCGCGGCCACTTCGCGCAGTGTCGCCACTGCGGTACCCGCCGGGTCGCGCGGGGTTCGTGCGACCCAAGGCGCCGGCGCGGCTGGGCGCCGTCGATACTCGCCAATCGATGCCGCGGCGCGCAGTGCCTGCAAAGCGTCGTCGATGCCAATGAGTGGTGCAACACCCGCTGCGGCCAACTCTGCGGCGAGGGCGGCCGGCATGCCTTCGGGCAAGCTCGCGACCACCGCGGCACGCGCCCCGGTGCGTTCATGAGCCGTCATGAACGCTCGCGCGGTGAGCAACCAGGAGTCGGCTTTCATCGCCGGATGGGTTGGCGTGTCGAGGATGAGCAATGCGGCATCGAAGCCGTCGGACAGTGCCGCTGTGAAGGTGGCTGCGAGTTTGTCGCCTTGTCCCCAGATGAAGGTGTGATAGTCGAGCGGATTGTCGATGGTCACGAGTTCGTTCAGCGTCGCGGCGACCCGTTCTGCGCCGCTGCTGGAGAAGGCCGGGAACAGCAGATCGTGTTCCACGGCGAGGTCGGCAATCAGTGCTGCCTCACCGCCCGAACAACTGAGCGAGAGCAAGCGTTTGCCGGGCAGCGGTCCACCGCAATGCAGCAGCTTCAAAGTTTCGACCAGACTCGAGAGGGTCGACACTCGCGCTACGCCGCAGCGCTCGAGCAGCGCATCACAGAGCCGATCAGCGCCGGCGAGCGACGCCGTATGGCTCAGCGTGATTCGCGCGCCTTGCGCTGAACGACCGGTCTTCAGCGCGACGATGGGCTTGCCCTGCTCGCGTGCGACGGTCGTGGCAGCGACGAAGGCATCGACGTCACGCAAGCCTTCGATGTGCAGACCAATCGCCGTGATCCGCGGATCGAGGGCGAGGTCGGTCACGGCTCCGGCGATATCCACATCGGCTTGGTTGCCGAGTGTCAGCAGCATCGCGATCGGCAAACCGCGTTGCAGCATGGTGAGGTTGCAGCCGATATTGCCCGATTGGGTGACCACCGCTACACCGCGCTCGCAGCTCGCAAGACCGTGTTCGTCGGGCCAAAGCGCTACGCACGAGGTCGTATTGATGAAGCCGTAGCAGTTCGGTCCGAGCAGCGGCATACCGTCTGCGGCCGCGAGCAGCGCGCCTTGCAATTCGCCTTCGCCCGTTTCGGCGAAGCCTGCCGCATAGATCACTGCTCCCCCGCAGCCGAGCGCCCGCAGCGCCTCGACCACCGGAATCGTCGCGGCGCGCGGCAAGGCGATGAACGCCGCATCCGGTGCGGTCTTCAACTCGCTGACCGAGGCTAGGGTCGGAATGCCGGCCAGTTGCGGTCGGCGCGGGTTGATCGCATGGATTTGGCCCGTGAAGCCGAGGGCCCGCGTGCGCTCAATGGCGACTGCGCACTCCGCGCCGCCTATAAAGGCGATCGAGCGCGGGTTGAGCAGCCGCTGCAGGCGCATGTTAGGCGCCGAGCGGTCGCAGCAACGCGCGGGAAATGATGTGACGCTGGATTTCGGAAGTGCCTTCCCAGATGCGCTCGACGCGTGCGTCGCGCCAGATCCGCTCGAGGGGCAGGTCCGCCATCAGTCCCATACCACCATGAATCTGGATCGCCTCATCCGCCACGAAGGCGAGCATTTCGGTGGCCTTGAGTTTGGCCATCGCCATATCGGCGTCCGTCACCGTGCCCTGA
>RGWK01000093.1 GCA_010029775.1 Gammaproteobacteria bacterium | reverse complement strand
TCGACCCCGGGATGTGCCGCAAGTGCTGCACCCGCCTCCTCGCCATAGCCATTGACGATGTTGATCACGCCGTCGGGCACGCCCGCTTCCTGACATAGCTCCGCCAGACGCATGGCGGTGAGGGGAGTCAGCTCGGCGGGCTTGAGCACCAGCGTGCAGCCCGTGGCCAGTGCCGGTGCAATCTTCAGCATCACCATCGGCAATGGCGAGTTCCATGGCGTGATGGCACCCACCACGCCGATCGGTTCGCGTAGCGTGAAGGACAGCGCTTCACCCGGCAGCTTGCCTTGCGGTGCAGCCGGAATCGTCGCTCCTTCGATCTTGGTGGGCCAACCTGCGTAATAGCGGAAGAACTCCGGCACCACCATGCCGCAGACGTATTGCGCGAGTGGCGTGGGCAGACCGTTGTCGAGGATTTCGAGTTCGCACAGTTGCTGGAAGTTCTGCTGCACGAGCTCGGCGATCTTCCACAGCACCGCGCTGCGCTGTGCTGCGGTGAAACGCGACCAGGGTCCTTCGAAGGCCGCGCGCGCGGCGCGCACGGCTGCATCGATCTCCGCAGCGCCTCCGGCCGCGCAGCCTGCGATGCGTTCGCCCGTGGCAGGGTCGTGGATGTCGATCAGCGCGCCAGCGGTCGGATGAACCCATCGTCCGCCGATGAAGTGGCCGTGCTGACGTGCGAGAAACGCGAGTGTCGCGGGGGACAGGTTTGCGGCGGAACTAAACGATGCTGCACTCATGGTGAACTCCTGCTGATGCGATGGATCGTATGCCGCACTGACGTCGATCGCGCGCGCCTCGCGGCGCGCCGTCCGGTCAGTGGCCGTAGAAATGCTGCGCCGCGCATTGAGTCGACCCCTCGCTTGCCGGTAGGCTGCGTGCCCCATGAGCGACACTGCACCGACCATCGGCTCCGGCATTCTCGATCCAAGCGATGCCCGCTATTCCGGTAACGTTTCGGTATTGGTGGTCGGCGGCGGCGGCTGCGGACTCACGGCCGCGCTGTCAGCGCAGCAGGCGGGCGCAGAGGTGTTGGTGCTGGAGCGCGATGCCTCCACGCTCGGCACCACCGCCATGTCCACGGGCCTGATTCCTGCCGCCGGTACGCGCCTGCAGCGCGAGCGCGGGATCGACGACAGCGCTGAACTCTTTGCCGCGGATATCGTCCGCAAGACTGGCGGGCAGACTGACCCTGCGATCGCGCTCGCACTGGCCGAGGCCTCGGCAGCGACGGTCGAGTGGTTGATCGACGATCATGCGGTGCCCCTGTCGCTCGTCGACAGCTTCCTGTATCCGGGTCACAGCGTGAAGCGCATGCATGGGACCCCGAACCGCACCGGATCCGAACTGATGGCGGGCCTCGCTGCGGCAGTGGAGCGTCGTGGCATCGACGTCGTCACCGAGGCGCTGGTCGAGGGCGTATTCGCCGATCCATCGGATGGTCGTGTGCGCGGTGTTCGCGTGCGGCGCCCCGATCAGACCCACGAGGATTTCGCCTGCGATGCGCTGGTGCTCGCGTGCTGCGGTTTCGGCGGCAATGCCGAGATGGTGCGCCACTACATCCCCGAGATCGCCGATGCGACATTCTTTGGGCATCCCGGTAACAAGGGTGATGCAATCCGCTGGGGACTCGCGCTCGGTGCGGCCGTCGAGGATATCCACAGTTACCAGGGCCACGGCGGACTGGCTGCCGGGCGCGGCATCCCAATTCTTTGGCCGCTCATCATGGAAGGCGGTTTCCAGGTCAACGTTCGCGGCGAGCGCTTTTCAAACGAAGCGCGCGGCTACTCCGAGCAGGCGGTCGATGTGGTGGCGCAGCCGGGTCATGTCGCGTGGGATATTTACGATGAACGCCTGCATCGACTGATGCTCGAGTTCGACGATTACCGCGATGCCGTCGAGGCGCGAGCGATCTTGCGTGCTGAGGATCCTGTTTCGCTCGCGGCACTCACCGGCATTGATGCCGCGGGACTCACGGCGACCGTCGAGAGTGTGGCGGCACTGGCGCGAGGCGAGGGGCAGGACCGATTCGGCCGCAAGTTCACGAGCAAAATGGCACCGATGGCCGCTCGCTGCCGAATCTTTTTGCCGGTGGTGGCGCGGCTCGCGGTGTGTCGGGCTCGGGCTGCTCAGGCTACATGGCGGGCAATGGCCTGCTCACGGCGACGACTTTCGGCCGACTCGCGGGCCGGGCTGCTGCGCGACTCGACTACTGACAAAGAAAAAGGCCCGGTCGGGTCAGCGACCGGGCCTTGCCGTGTTGGCGGTGTGACTTCGGCTCAGTCGAGCTTGTAGGTCACCGACACCATGTACTCGCGCGGACGCAGCGGGATGAAGCCGCCGAGGAAGCCGCGTGAGCCTGTGGTGATCACGTACTCGTCGGTGAAGTTCTTCACCGAGCCGCGCACCGACCAGCTGTCGTTGAACGAATGGTTCACGAACGCATTACCCTGACCGTAGCCCTTGACCTTGAAGTCGTTGGTGGCTGCAGTGATGTAATCATCCGTCTGGAACCAGTCGGCGCCGACGGTGGTGCGACCGTAGCGGTTGTCGAAACCGTAGTCGAAGCCCGTCGTGAACGAGTAGTTCGGGGTCTGCGGCACGACCGCACGCACGCCGAAGTTGGCGAGCGCGTTGGCCGGCGCACTGGTCGGATTGAGCGAGTCGTACTTGCCGTCCATCATCGCCGTGCCGCTGAGGAACAGCGTCAGGCCATCCGCAGGAACCGCCGTGATTTCGAACTCGAGGCCCTGGATCGTGGCCTTGCCCGAGTTCTGCACGGGGAATGCCGTGGTGCCGTCCGTGTTCGTCACCGTCGCGTTCAGCGCGAGGTCATCGGCCTTGGCGAGGAAGTAGTTGGCGTTGATGCGCAGACGATTGCCGAGCAGGTCCGTCTTGATGCCCGCCTCGTACGTCCAGTTGCTCTCCGGCGCGTAGCCCTTCTTGGCGTCATTGAAGCCGAAGATAGCGATGCCGTTGTAGCCACCCGACTTGAAGCCGCTCGCTGCCGACGCGTAGACGAGCATGCTGTCGATGTTGCCGTTCGAGGTCGGCACCGTGTAATCGATACCGATGCGCGGCGACACTTCCGAGTAGGTGTTGCTGAGATCGACGATACCGACAGCCGGCGTGATGGGCGGCAACAGACCGCGGAACAGGAAGTCGAAGTCCTTCTTGTCGTTGGTGTAGCGAATGCCCGCCGTCACCTTCAGTGCATCGGTCATCAGGTAGTCGAGCTGCGTGAAGGCCGAGTAGGACTTGGTCTTCGCCTTGATGAGCGAGGTCGAGATCGGAATCGCCGACGGGATCGGCGGCGGCAGGTAGGAGTTCCAGGCGAACGACTGCGTGCCTTCTTCCGAGAACAGATAGATGCCGGCGAGATAGTTGAGCTTGTCGCCGAACGCCTTGCCCGACACCTGGATTTCTTCGCTGTACTGCTCGGCCAAGGCGTTATTTGCCGCCATGACGTTGCCGTTGCCGCTGAAGTCGTTGGTGAACGAGTCCTCGGTCTTCACGTAGCCGGTGATCGAGCGCAGGGTCGAGTCACCCATGTCGTACGCGACATTGAGCGAGGCGATGGTCTGCTTCGTCTTGCCGTACGGGTAGTTGGCGAGGTTGGTGCGCGCGACATTCGGCGTGTTGAGCACGAAGTTGCCGAACTGCGGCACGAGGTCATTCGAGGTGAACTGCTTGTTCGAGGCGACCCCCGGCGTGCTGGCCGGAATCAGCTGGCCGCCATCGTTGTCGGCATCCGCGTACGAGAACGACGCGGTGACATCGAGCCCTTCCACGCCCATGTACCGCAACTTGCCGCGGGCGGCATAGCTGCGCTCGAGGCCGGTCTTCTCGCCCTTCGTCGGGTTGCGATTGAAGAACTGACCGTCCTTGTTGGTGTAGAGGGCCGAGAAGGAGCCCGCCCAGTTATCAGAGAGTTTGTCGCCGATGCTGACGCTGGCGCGCTGCTGGTTGAAATTACCGGCACCGACGCTGACGTTGCGCCAGGAATCCTCACCCGGCGTACGCGAGACGAATTTGATGGCACCCGCCAGCGTGTTGCGGCCGTAGAGCGTGCCTTGCGGACCGCGCAGCACTTCGACGCGCTCGATGTCCGACAGCGTGATGTTGTTGCCGTTGAGGCGTGCGATGTACACATCGTCGACGTAAATGCCGAACGGCGACTCCGCCACGACCAACGAGGCGTCCTGCTGCAGCGAGCCGCGCAGCGAGGGCGAGAGGTTGGTCGGAGTGGTGATGTTATTGAACATCTTGAGGCTCGGCGCATAGCGAGCCAGATCACGCGCTTCGGTGACCTGCTTGTTGGCGAGCGCTTCGGCCGTGATGGCGGTGACCGGCACCGGCACCGACTGGAGCGAGGCCTCACGGCGCTCCGCGGTCACGACGATCTCCTCGAGCACGGCCGAGGACGAAGTGCCCTGCGCGTAAAGGCTGGCCGGCATGACGGCGAGGCCGACCGCGACATTCAACAGACGATATTTCGACATGCGTTGTCCCTGTGTGGTTGGGTGATCCCTGTTCTACCGAGCCCCACCAGATTGGCCGGACTCGGCAGCGCCCGTAATCTAGCAGAGCGGACGCGGGGATGGATGCGGTTTCGTTGCGAAAGGGGCGGTATTGTTGCTATATCGCAACAACTACCTTGCCGCGGTTACGGCCGCTCAAGAGATGCTCGACGGCATCGGCCGTGCGCTCGAGTCCATTGAATGGGGTGGGATCGACGAGCACCCGCAAGCGCCCGCGGTAGTACAAATCGAGGATGCGTTCGGCGGCCTCGGCGAAGAACTCAGGAAACGCCTGGTTCTGGAAGGCACGCAATGAGGCGGACTTCCAGTAGAGCTTGCGATACACCCGCGGCTGCGCGATGAGTTCGACCTCCTTGTCGAAGTCCGAGGTATGACCGCTGATCACCAAGCGGCCACGATGGGCGAGGTGATCGACGAAGGCGTCGAAGATCTCGCCACCGGCCGAGTCATAGGCCACATCAATACCCCGCGGATATTCCTTCGTCAGCACCTCGCGTAGGTTCTCTCTGCGATGATTGATCGGTCGATCGACGCCGAGTTCGCGCAGCAGCTCGGCTTTCTCGTCTGTGCTCGTGATGCCGATGACATGGCAGCCGGCGAGTTTGGCGAGCTGTACGACCAGGTGTCCGAGCCCGCCGGCTGCTGCCGATACGGCCACGGTGTCTCCGGGTCGAACTTCGCCGATGCGTTCGAGTCCGACCATGCCGGATATTCCAGTGGGAATCAGCGCGAGGATCTGCGGGCTCGGCTCGCGAATGCGGATGGCGCGGGCGGCCTCGGCGATTTGATACTCGCGATACCCGGAACCTAATCGTGAAGTCGCGACCGCATCGCCGGGACGCCACTGTGTGACGCCTTCACCGCAGGCCACCACTTCACCGACGGCTTCGATGCCCATGTCGAAAGGTGGCTGCACTGTCAGATAACGGATGCTGTTGCGACAGAGGTTCTTGTCGAAAATGGCATTGCACCCGGCAAAGCGATTGCGCACGACAATCTGACCGGGCAAGGGATCACGCCAGGCTTCCTCGGTCACCGTCGTCGAGGAACGAAAGTCGCCGGTCAGCGTGTGAATGATGAGTTTGCGGTAGCGGGCGGGCGGGATCACGGTGTGGTGCCGAAGCGTTGCCGATTGGTGAGCGCGGGAGGCGAAGCGTAAATTGACGGATCGTTCAAAGTCCACGGAGAAGTGTCTTGCCCACCGTACTGATTACTGGCGCCTCGCGCGGTCTCGGTCTCGAGTTCGTTCGTCAGTACGCGGCCGATGGTTGGCGCGTGTTCGCCGGCGTCCGTAGCCCGCAGCGTGCGACCGAGTTGCAGCAACTCGCTACGCAAGTCGACGGCAGGGTGACGATTCACGCCCTCGATGTCGAGGATCACACCTCGATTGATGCGCTGGCGAAAGAGATCTCCGCGGAGCCCATCGACGTGCTTATCAATTCGGCGGGGACGATGGGCGCAGGCAGTTTCGCGCGGGAGGGCCGCGCGTTCGGCAAGTTCGGCAATTCCGATTTTGCCGACTGGGAACGCGTGCATCGCATCAACGTGATCGGACCCATGAAGATGGCCGAAGCCTTCGTCGGTCACGTTGCCCGTTCGTCGCAGAAAAAGATCGTCACGCTGACGAGTATCCTGGGTTCGATGGGCAAGAACAGCATCGGCGGTCTGTACGCCTACCGTGCGAGCAAGGCTGCGGTGAATGCAATGATGCGCTCCATGGCCATCGATCTTGCCGCGGCGCATGGAATCGCTGCCACAGCGCTGCACCCCGGCTGGGTTCGCACCGACATGGGCGGTCCAAGGGCCGACATCGATGCCGTCACGAGCGTGAGCGGGATGCGGCGGGTGATCGACGAGTTGACGCTGGAGAACGCCGGCCGATTCTGGGTGTACGACGGCAGCAAATTGCGCCGTCAGTCGTTGAACATTTTCCACAGCGTCGGTCGCGACGGATCGTAGGCAGTGTAGGTCTTGTTCGCGGCTGCCGGGTCCCCGAGCGCCTGCACGGCAAGTTCGGCCAGATCCGCACGCGAAATGTAGCTGAAAGCTTCCGCATCTTCGGTGAGCACCGCTGTGCCTGTCGCCTTCACGTCGCCAAGTCCGCCTGGGCGGATGATGGTGTACTCGAGGCCGCTCGTCCGCAGGTGATCCTCAGCGCGTGTTTTGAGTTCCATCACCTCGGCGAGGAAGCGACGTGACGGCAACGGCGCCGCCTCGCGCGAGTTGCCGGCCCCGATCACCGTGATGAATACCATGCGTTTGACGCCAGTCATTTTCGCCGCGTCGATGACGTTGCGGTTGCCGACGTAGTCGGGCCGATTTTTTTGGTCACCGCGAGATGTGCCGAGCGTGGAGATCACGGCGGCGTAGCTTTTGCCGGCGAATGCGGCCTGCACCTGTTCGGCATCGAGCGCATTGGCGACGACCGTTTCGACGCCGAGCGCCGTCAGCTCGCTCGTGTCCGAACTCGGGCGAACGGCCACCGTGACCGACTCGCCGCGTTCGCGCAACTTGCGCACGATGTCGAGACCGGTGGCGCGGTTGCCGCCGAAGACAATGATGGGTCCGCCCGGTGAGGCGTAGGCGCTCGCGGCACGCACGCTCGTCGGTTCGTGCGAGGAGCCGCTTAGCCAGAATACGTAGGCGGCGACGAGCACAACCAGTGTCAGTACGGCGTAGCCGGCGATTTTCAGCACTAGTCCAAGCAACTTGAGCATGACGGGGCTCCTTGCAAGTCGTGGGTCAGCGGGCTCCTGGTGCGGCGTACTTCTCCACCCAGGCACGTACTTCGGCGTACCAGAACAGCGAGTTCTGCGGTTTGAGTATCCAGTGGTTCTCGTCAGGATAATAAACGAGGCGCGAGGGCACGCCGCGCTTTTGCAGGGTATTGAACAGCTCGATGCCGTGGTTCACTGGAACGCGGAAGTCCTGCTGACCGTGGATCACCAGAGTCGGGGTGACGAAATTGCCTGCCGACGTATGCGGCGAGTAACGTGCAAACTCCTCCGGTCGGTCCCAGAACTCGAAGAACCGGTCCCGCTCGGCACCGTAGTCCGCACCGATCTGCGTGAAGCTGTTGTACACGGCGGCGTGGGCGATCAGCGCCTTATAGGGGTGGCTGCGACCGAGCAGCGTGGAGGCGAGGAACCCGCCATAACTGCCGCCTCCCGCCACCATGCGTTCGGCATCGACGTAGGGTTTTGTGGCAAGCCACTCGGCCGCCTTGATCGTATCTTCGTAGGGCTTGCTGATCCGATCCGGGTTGATCGAATCCGT
>RGWK01000092.1 GCA_010029775.1 Gammaproteobacteria bacterium | reverse complement strand
AGCAAGTGCATCGGCAACGAGCCCCTCAAGGTTGTCGGCCTCGTTGTGGCAAGGGAAGAAGAGCGAGAGCTCCTGCAGTGGCACCTTCCACACCCTCCTTCACGGCTACACTCGGCAGATGACTTCTCAGCCGGCCCGTCGACCAACCGAGCAGGTCAGCCTCCGCACAATTGCGTTGATCGCTGCGCTCGGGATTCTCTTGCGCGTGATCATCGCATACGTCGCACTCCCTCCAGACGCCGGATTCGCTGCCGATCTCAACTCGTTCCGAGCGTGGGCATCAGAACTTGGGACACGTGGTCCGTGGGGTTTCTATACGCGCGGAATCTTTGTCGACTACCTCCCTGGCTACATGTGGATCCTTTGGGCACTCGGCTCAGTTGGCGCACTCATCACGGGGAGCACCGACCCCGGTTCGCTGATCAAGCTCCCTGCAATCCTTGCTGACGGCCTACTGGTAATCGCAACCGCGCGACTCGCCGCCGACCTCGGTGCTCCACGCCGTGGCCAACTGATCGCGGCCGCCACCATCGCATTTGGGCCAATGATCTGGCTCGACTCCGCGGTATGGGGGCAGGTCGATTCCATTGGAACCGCGGCGCTTCTCTTCTCGCTCTCGGCGCTGATCCGCGGCAAGACGGTGCGCGGCTCGATTCTCGCAGCGCTGGCCGCGGTGCTGAAACCACAGTTCGGCATTTTGATCCCCGTTGTTGCGGTGCTCGCCTTCGTTCGAGCGCGCTCAACTCGCGACCCGTGGGCCTTCGTTGTGGCAGGCCTCGCCGGCGCGGCCACCATCGCCCTCGCAGCGCTACCGTTCGGACTCACGCTGCCTGACGTGTTGGCAAAGGTTGCAGAGGCGGCAGGCGGCTACCCATACCTCTCAGTGAACGCCTGGAACCCTTGGGCGCTTATCGAAGTTGGCGGGCGAGCCGTCGTAAACGCAACCGGATGGGCCTCTGACATTGACCCACTCCCACTCATCGGCATCCCTGGCGTCGCCATCGGCAGCTTAGGGATTGCCACCGCCGTACTTGTAACGATGCGTTACGTGCGAACCGACACTGCGATCCGCACTGTCACCGCCGTCGCGATTCTCGCGATTGCATTCTTTGTCCTACCAACACGCGTGCACGAGCGATACCTGTTTCCGGCGATCCCGCTGACGATCGCCCTTGCGGCAGCGCGCCCGGCGTGGCGCTGGATCGCAGTTGTCACCGCCGTTGCGTTCTTTGCGAATAGCTGGGGCGTGCTCACGCTTCCATACTTCCAGAACCCTGGCCTTCCAAACCTGGGCGCATTTACCGACGCTCTACAGACACCGATCGCCATTACAGCTACGGCGATCGCAGTCACTGCAACACTCATTGCGGCCATCTGGCTCGCGCGAAGTTCCGAGAGCGCGGCAAGGCCTGCGCGCCCTACGAGGCAGCTGCAAAAACGCGTCGACGCGATGCCGAAGCGAACCGTGATCGCCAAGCCGGAGCCCCGCCGAGCACTTACGCGGATCGACGTATGGCTCCTCGTGCTTGTTGCAGTCAGCGCACTTTCGCTACGGGGCTGGCGTGTTGGTGAGCCAACACACTTCCAATTTGACGAGGTCTATCACGTCCGAACGGCCACAGAGTTCATGCAAGACTGGAAATACGGCGAACCACACGCTATCTATGAGTACACCCATCCGCATCTCGCGAAGTACCTAATTGCGCTTGGCCTTGAAACGTTTGGCGCGCCACGAGTCGACGCGCGCACAACATACCCAACAACCATTGGCGCCTTAATAGCACGCCCGGAAGACGCGTTAAGTGCGGGCAGGGTGTGGGTTGCAGGACCGGATGAGATCAACGTGATTGATGCTGCAACACGCTCTGTTATTGGCTCAATTCCTTTGCGGAACGTGTCGAGGCTCGTCGCCGCTCGTGATGGATCCCTTTGGGGCAGCACTACAAACGGCACGCTCTTTTCGGCCGACCGCTCCACCGCAGATCAGGGCGGTACGGGTGGCCTTCGCACATGGTCGACAACCGGCGGGTTGATTCTGGGTATCGCACCGCTGACTGATGGCAGCGTTGGGCTTGTACAGCGAGACAACGTGTTGATCATGCGTAACGGATCGGTGGTGACGAGCGCAGCCTTGTCACGCGGAACCTCAGCCCTCGCGCTCACGGTGGACGGTGAGGAACGACTCTTTGTGACGAGCGCCAGCGGACTAACAAGCTACACAGCATCCGACCTATCAAACATGCGAACGTCGCCGATTGATGGGGGCGCGACAACTGTTGCGGCTGTTGACTGGTTTGATGGGCCGAGACTCTATGTGGCGGGCCGCGATGGTGTGCGCGTCTACAACGTAAAAAACGAGACCGCGACGCTGATGGCACAGGTCACGATCCCAGGTGCCACGGCGATCCTGCCGAATGATGCGAGCCGCATGGTGCATGTGGTTGCACCTGGACCTGACGGCACTGGCGCATCGTTATGGACAATCGAACCGAATGGGAACGCTCGGTTCGCCGACGTCGCTGTTGGCGCCGACGCGCTCACGCTTGGGGCGAGTGGCGCGGCCCTCGACGCCTCGGCTGAGCGTGCGGATGGCGGGAACGGAGAGCTACTTCTTGCGGCGCCGTCTGGTGCGATGACACAGGTGAACGTGGGCGAACTGGCCGCTGGCTGGCGCTGGCCCGGAGTGATCGCTGGCGCCCTTGCCGCCGCCCTCTTGGTGCTCTTGGCGCGGCTGCTTACGGAGCGACGCGACGTGGCCGCCCTTGTTGGTCTCCTCGCCCTGCTCGACGGCGCGGGATTTGTGCAGAGCAGGATCGGCATGAACGACGTCTACCTGCTCGCCCTCTTGCTTGGCGGGGCGGCCGCCTTTGTGGCGTGGCTACAGGGCCGCGCTCGCGGCGCCCTCTCGGGTGGACTCCTCCTGCTCGTCGCTGGCCTTCTGTTGGGCGGAGCGCTTGCGAGCAAGTGGGTCGCCCTCTACGGCATCTTCGGGCTCGGCATCATTTGGCTGGCGCGGACGGCGCCTGGGCGACTACTGGTCGCGGGCGGACTCGCCCGGCGGCATTTCGCGGCGCGAAGCAACCCCGCGCTCTCTGCTCGGACTCCTCTCGCTCCCAGGCGAAGCAACCCTCGTCTTCTTTACACTCGCCGCACTTCCGCTCGGCGTGTACATCGCGAGCTACCTTCCGTGGGCAGCGCTCGGCAACCAGTTGATCACCGGTTGGCCTATCGGCAACACCGGACAGACACTTACCGACCTGACAGCGTCGATGTATCGCTATCACGACACCCTGCGCGTCGCGCATGCTGCGAGCTCTCCGTGGTGGGCGTGGCCACTCGACTTGAAGCCAGTCTGGCTCTTTCAGTCAAGCTTTAGCGCTGGTGGCAGTGCAGTCACTGCTGCGGTGTACGACGGCGGTAACGTGCTCTCCCGCATCCTCAGTATCGGCGGCGCGCTCTGGCTCGCAGTAGAGGCGTGGCGACGACGCAGCTGGGGCCTCGCGTCGTTGCTGGTACTTGCCCTCGCGCTCTGGCTGCCGTGGGCGCGCATCGATCGCGCTGCATTTCAATATCACTACTACCCAACATCACAGATCGCCCTGATCGGACTCGCACTGCTCCTCGCTGATCTGCGCGCTGGGTCACAGCGCGCCGCGCAGATCGTGCGCATCGGTGGCGCATGTGCCGTGCTCGCGGCACCTGTGCTCTGGATGGCCACCGGTGCACTCTGCGCACTCGCAGGTGTGGCGAGCGTCTACCCCGAGAGCCAAGTCTGCCTGTCAGGCGGGTTTGGCACACCAGGTCCGCTTGTTGGCGCAATCGCACTGGTTCCTGCAACGGTGGCCGCCTGGTCAATTCTCGGCGCGAGAGATGTGCGACGAATGTTCACCATCACGATCAGCAGCATCGCGGTAGTTGCGCTCATCTGGTATCCAAACTGGTCGGCGCTGCCACTCCCAACAGGAATCCACAACTGGTATCAGGGAATCCTTCCTACATGGACATGGCCATTTCAGTTTGGCGTCACGCTTGAAAGCCCTGCTGAGACCACGCTCGTTAGCAGTGCGACACTCGTCGTCGGAGTACTACTCCTCTGCGCCGCCGCCGCTGGCGCTTATGGTGCGAGCAGGCTGAGCACCGCCGCCCGCAGAAAGCTCGACGAGGATCGCGCGTAGCGGTAACTCACGTGCGGCAACGGTATATGGCGTTAGCCGCTCGAGGTGGAGCGACTCACCAGCGGCAAGTTGCATCTGCGCATCGTGTGCGGTGATCCAGCCGCCACCTTCAATCACCACCAGCACAACATCACCAGCGCTGCGGAGCGGGCCATAGGTGCCCCCGGGCGTGACTGTGAACTCGGTGATCTGTGCCACGTCATTCGAGAAGATGGCGCTACTGAGAACACCGTTGGAGCCTGCAGCGCGGTCGGCGCGCCGGTGACCAGGGCCGAACCGGCGAATGTTCATGTTTGCTCGCGGTGCGCAATCGCGCACACCAATGAGCTACCCGCGACGATTCGCTGGGCGAATGGTCGCCTCAACGCCGTCGGCAACCTGGCGTCGCGTGCGCAAGAGTTCGGCGTGCTGCGCCTCAGCGGCAAGGAGTGGTGGGAAGCGCTTCGTCACGGTGTCGCGCAGCGCAAGGAGCCCAACAAGCGTGGTCGCAATAGGGAAGAGGCCGTACCACTGGAATGCTGCGTAGACCAGATTCATGCCGAAGGTCCCGAGGCTGATCCAGAGGATGTACTCCCACTCATCGCCGACAACTCCGCGTCCGCGATCGCCGCGGGTGGCGAATGCATAGGTAACGATGGTGGCGAGGAAGAGCACGAGGTTGGCGATCCAGAAAGGCGTGTAGAACGTTCCAAGGTCGGCGTTCAAGACGGTGAAGAGGTACTCCCAGGGCCAACGAAACATCTTGTCCTCACTCGCTAGGTTTCGGTTCACCCAGCACAACAGCGTGCGGGTTTGTGTCAGCGAGTATGCCACCATCAGCAGCATGCGCGTCCTCCTGCTGATCTCGCCCGAGAGCCCTGCCCTCATAGGGCTGGCGCCGATCCTTGCCACCCTGATTGCCCGTGGCGCCACGATCGAAGCTGGCCCAGCCGCCGCACAACTGCGGGCCGAATCGATCCATGTCACGGAGCACGCTGATGCCGCGGAGCTCGATCAGGCGGCGGCGAGTCTTACCAGCGACGACCTCCTGATCGCCCCCCGGGGTGCAGGCGCACCACCTACCGCGATCGTCGCGATCACGCGAGCGCTTCTTGCGGCGGAGAGCGGACCACTAATCGTCGTGGATCCGTCTGCAATCGGCGACGTCTTGAGCGATTTAGGATCGACGCGACACCTTAACGCGATACGGGAAGAACTACGCCGTTCGGCCGCGCTCGCCATTGCGGCCCATGTCGCGCCACTCGCGCGCGACAGTGAGAGCGCGATGCCAGCACGCGACGTCATCGTGCTTGAGCGCATTCGAACATTCGGGCACGGCGAGAATCAACACCAGGCCGCAGCCGCGTACCGGCGCGTGCACGCTACCGATGCTGGAATCATGGGAGCACGTGTGCTGCAAGGGCCAGAGCCTAGCCTCAACGACCTACTCGACCTCGACGCAGGCGCTCGCCTTGTCGCCGATCTGCCAACACCAAGCGTTGCACTCATTCGGCACACCGACCCAATCGGCGTTGCTACCGCAGAGACAGCACTCGGCGCACTTACGCGTGCGATTGAGACGGATTCGGCAGCGAGCTCTGGTTCAACAATCGTATTGAACGTTCCGATAGATCGAGCCGTTGCTGCGGTGATCGCAGCAGGAACGTTTGAGTCAGTTCTTGCACCAGCCCTTGCCGACGACGGTGCCGCAGAGACACTCCGCACACGGCCGGATTTGAGTGTGGTGGTTGACCCGTCACATCGCTCGAATGAGTTCGACATGATTGGCGTGAGCGGCGCAGTGCTGTTGCAAACAGCTGACACTGGAAACATTGAGCGATCACAACTTCGGGTGGTCACTGAACGCCGACCAACACTTGATGAACTTACCGACCTACTCTTCTCGTGGAGAATCGTTCGACACCAATCGTGCAACCCGGCGGCTCACGTCGTGACGCAGCGGCGATTGAAATTGCTGACCGTCACGGGATTGCAATGGTCTTCACAGGACGGCGACACTACCGCCGGTAGCGTGCTCGTAGCGCCTTATACCCAGCGCAACGCAGCGTTGTCCCACGCGCCGACACAAACTGCTGCAGCATCACCTTCAACACGTCGCTGTGCGTCACGCAACTCGCGGGCTGTTCCTTGCCATCCCGGCGCCTTGAGCGTTGGAGAGATGTCGGTGAGTGGCGCCAAGACAAAGAGTCGTTCGGTCGCAGATGGATGCGGAACGACAAGCGGTCGATCCGCATCGGCTCCTTCGGGCTCTGTGCCGAGTGGTCGCGGATGTACCACCGCGATGTCGTCCATTGCGATGATGTCGATGTCTAGTCGGCGAGGGCCAAACCGAACTGTTGGTATCCGCCCGAAGAGTCGCTCCAACTCTTTCACGCGAATGAGCACCTCAACTGCTGCTGCAGCGGGCTCATCTGGAAGTGAGGCGCGCACCCGCAACGCAGCATTGAAAAACTCTGGCTGATCGACGAGTCCGACGGGGGTGGTGCGATAGAGCGGCGAAACCTGTTCAAGGTTCCATCCTGGAATGCGGGCCAGGGCAAGGACCGCCTCGGCGAGCGTGGCGACAGGGTCGTCGAGATTGGCTCCAATCCCGAGGTGCACAACAAGCTCACGCATGTGCCCGACGGTAGCGCCGCGTAGGATCTACTGCATGGAAGAGCTAGAGCGTCTCATTCGCGAAGAGGTCCAACGTGAGGGATCCGTCAGCTTTGCGCGGTTTATGGAGCGCGCCCTTCTCGAGCCTGGGCTCGGCTACTACGCCACAGCCCAACGCCGAGCAGGTCGCAGCGGTGACTTCATGACCGCGCCAGAGCTCCACCCCATCCTTGGCGCCGCCATCGCGCAACTCGCTACCGCAACGTGGGAGCGGCTCGGCCGTCCCGCCGCCTTTCGCTGGCGCGAGTTCGGCGCTGGCGAGGGGGCCCTCCTTCTGGCGGCACTCGACTGCCTCGCCCGCGAGCGACACCCTCTGTTGGGTGCGCTTGAGGTTTCCGTCACGGAGGCAAACCCACACCGCCTCGCCGATCTAACCGCGGCACTAGCGGCGCTCCCAGACGGCGGACCGCCCCTCGTTGCGGCGGGGAGCCCCCCAATCGCGGGAATCGTGGTGGCCAATGAGTTCGCCGATGCCCTCCCCTTCCACATCGTGGTCGGCCGCGCCGCCGCCCCGGGCGGCTTCGCCGAGCGCCGGGTCGCCGTCGACCCTGTAACAAATGCCCTCACCTGGGCAGAAGGCACACCTGACCCAGGGGTCGCCGAACGGCTCGCCCCCCTCATGGCCGACTGGCCGCCGCTCGCCGAAGGGCAGCTGGCCGAGGTCTCACCCGCCACGGCTGAATGGGCCCGCGGGCTGCGCCGCGAACTCACCGAGGGGGTCGTCCTCGTGCTCGATTACGGTCGCGAGGGGGTCGCCCTACGTGACACCGCCAGCCGAATGGCTGGCACCGCCCTCGCCTACCAGGGGCATCGGGCTACCGCCGACCTGCTCAGCGAGCCGGGGAGCCGCGACCTGACCGCCCACGTGGACCTCACGCTGCTGCGGGCCGCGGCACAATCGGGAGGACTTCGTCACGTGGCGAGCACAAACCAGGCCAGATTCCTCGCCACGGCAGGGGTCGACAGCGAGGTCGCCCGAACGCGATCTGGGCCGGCGGCAACCTTGGAAGGGGCGATCGCGCTGCGCTCC
>RGWK01000091.1 GCA_010029775.1 Gammaproteobacteria bacterium | reverse complement strand
GTCGCCACGTCCTCGTCGACATCGAGTTGCTTCATGAAGTTCTCGACGAGCGCGCGCGCTTCAGACTCGCTCTTCGCCTCGGCATCCGTCTCCGTCATCACATTGAGCTCCCAGCCGGTGAGCTGGCTGGCCAGACGGATGTTCTGGCCGCCGCGACCGATGGCTTGGGAGAGTTTGTCCTCGGCCACCGCGATATCCATGCTGTGTGAGTCTTCATCGACGACGATGGAAATGACTTCAGCCGGCGACATGGCATTGATGACGAACTGCGCCGGGTTCTCATCGTGCGGGATGATGTCGACGCGCTCACCGGCGATCTCGTTGGACACCGCCTGCACGCGCGAGCCACGCATGCCGACACAAGCACCGACAGGGTCGATGCGCGGGTCGTTGCTGCGCACCGCGATCTTGGCGCGAATGCCGGGATCCCGGGCAGCGCCCAGGATCTGAATGAGACCTTGGCCAACCTCCGGCACTTCGAGCTTGAAGAGTTCGATCAAAAATTCTGGTGCCGAGCGGGTAAGGAACAACTGCGGTCCCCGCGGCTCAGGCCGAACCTCCTTGAGGAAGGCCTTGATGCGATCCTGCGGCTTGACCTGCTCGCGCACGATCATGTCGGTTCGCGACACGAACCCCTCGGCGTTGCCGCCGAGATCGACGTAAATGCCATTGCGATCGACCCGCTTGACCACGCCACTGACGAGCTGACCTACGCGATCCTTGTAAGCATCGACCACCTGGGCACGCTCGGCCTCGCGCACTTTCTGCACGATCACCTGCTTGGCCTGTTGCGCTGCAATGCGACCAAAGGCGACCGACTCGATCGGCTCCTCGACGAACCCACCGACGATGGCCGCCGGGTTCACATCGAGCGCATCCTCAAGACGCAACTCGCGATCGGGAACTTCCAGTTCTTTGGAATCATCGGCAAACACTTTCCAGCGACGGAAGGTGTCGTAGTCACCGCTCTTGCGGTTGATGGCCACGCGCACGTCCCACTCTTCGCCGTGTTTCTTGCGAGTCGCCGATGCCAACGCGGCTTCGAGGGCCTCGAAGATCACTTCCTTGTCGACACCCTTCTCGTTCGAGACGGCATCGACGACCATCATGATTTCCTTGCTCATCGTCTATCCCCTTCACGCCACCAGTCGCGCCTTGCCGATCTCGGCAAAGGCCACCTGCACTGTTTGTCCGTCGACCTCGAGTTCAGCTCCTCGATCCGACACCTTGGCGAGCGTTCCGGTATACCGGCGTCGCCCATCTCTCGGCACCTGCAACTCCACCCACACGCGCTGGCCGACGAAGCGCTCGAAGTGCGCAGGCTTGCGCAGCACTCGATCGAAACCCGGCGAAGACACCTCCAGGGTGTACGCGCCCGGCAGCGGATCCTCGACGTCGAGTCGCGCTGACACCTCGCGACTGACCTTTTCGCAGTCCTCGATGCCGATGTGACCGCCGTGCCCCACCGGCTGATCGAGGTAAATGCGCAGCACGCCCGATCGCGGTGCCGACGCCCACTCGATGTCAACGAGCTCGTAGCCGAGTTGCTCGATCAAAGGCTCGAGCATCCCGATCAACCGATCTCGCACTGCCGACGAAGTTGCCATTCGCTCAACTCCCCCCCGCGCCGTCCCGGAACGAAAAAGGGCCCAAAGGGCCCCCGCTGACTCATCCCGCCCCGGCCAGGGGCCCAAAAAAGAAAAGCCCCTCGGGGGGCTTAATCATCAAGCACATACGCGCATTTGCTTGAAAGCAACTACGCCCCCGCACGGCCCGAGGAGCCGCGCGGGGGCGCAATCATAAAGGAATCCCGTCCGCGGTACAAACCCCGACCCGTTACCGCCGACCCGTTACCGCTCCGTCGGACCGAGCCAGCGGGCGAGCCAGTCGCGGATCTCACCGTAGAACAGGCGGCTGTTCTCGCCCTTGAGGATCCAGTGGTTCTCGTCGGGGAACACTACAAGCCGGCTTGGCACCTGCTGCCGTTGCAGCACGGTCCAATACTCGAGCGAGTTGTTGAGCGGCACCCGGAAGTCCTGTTCGCCGATCGTCACCAGGGTCGGGGTCTTGAACCGCGCGGCGTAGCGGATCGGATTCTGCTCCCGCCATACCGGGCCCTGTTCCCACACCGGACCGCCATTGTTGACCTCGCGACCATAGACGGTGTCGCTCGTTCCCCATTGCGATTCGAGATTGACGAGCCCGGCGTGACTGATGAGACACCGGTAACGGGTCGTCGTCGCCTGCAGCCAATTGGCCAGGTGCCCGCCGTAGCTGGCGCCGCCCGCGCATTGCCGGCTGCCGTCGATAAACGGGTTGTCGCGTAGCGCCACATCAGCCGCTTCGTTGATCTCATCCCCGGCCGTGCGCAACGGATCACCCTGAATGGTCTGGGCGGCCGCTTCGCCAAAGCCGGTCGAACCGCTGTAGTTGGTGAGCAGCACCACATAACCCGGGGCCGCCAGCAGATGATAGTTCCAGCGCAGGAACCACTGGTCACGGAACATCGTGTGCGGACCACCATGGATCACCACGAACAGCGGGTACTTTTTGCTCGCATCGAAACCCGGCGGCAGCACCAGCATGTTGTGGATGGATCGGCCTTTGCGACTCGTGAACCAGAAGTGCCGGACCGGCGGCAGGTCGATGCCTTGGACCCGATCAACGTTGAAACGAGTCAACGGCGCATGGGTAGCCCGCGCCGGGTCGAGTCGTACCACCTCAGGCGGCCGCGTGGCGCTGTCGAAATTGGCGAGCAGCACGGCGGACTTCGCGCCCTGAGCGATCGTCAGGTTGGAATACACCCCCTCCTTCATCTCGATCACCCGCTGCGCCGCGCCCGACCCACGCAGCGGAGCCGCAAACAGCGTCTCGTGCCCCGCCTCCTCGGCGAGGAAAAACACCTGTCGCGAATCGGCCGAAGGTGCGAACGAGGTCACTGAGCGATCGAGCATCCGCGTGAGCGGCATCGCCCGCAGCGTTGACTCTGCACCCGCAGCAAGTGCTGCGGGCGAGCGCCACTCCAGCGCGACGAGTTCGGTGTTGACGTACACCTTGCCGGTGCTGCGCTCGAGCGTCGCAAGCAACTGCCGACCATCGGCCGTGAACGTCGGTTGCGCCCAAGAATCCGGCGCGCGGGTCAGCGGGCGCGGCTCACCGCCGGCGGCGCTCACCCACCACAATTGCGTGGACGTGAAGCGGTAAGCCGCCGTGTTTCGATCGGTGCTGGCGACGAAAACGAGGCCCGCGCCGTCCGGTGTCCACACGGCCTCGAGCGTCTCGCCAGAATCCCCGACGCGGCCCGCGAACCCCGGCTGCGCCACGAGCTTGGTGTCGCGCAGCAATTCGCGCGGCTCGCCTGCCGGGCTACCGTACGTGTCCAGATCCAGCACGAACAGACGCGCCTTTCGCTCATCGATCCAGCGATCCCAGTTGCGGATGGGAAAGCCCTCGTAGATGCGCGCATTCCACTGCCGCGCCTTCCGCTCGGCCGCTAGGCGACGATTGTCCGCCTCGCTGCGCGCACCCGGATAATCGCTGCTCGAGAACACGAGGCGGCGCCCGTCGGGGGAGAACTTGGGCGCACGGGCACCATTGACGAGACTCGTCAGTCGTCGCGCCTCCCCGCCGCCCAAGTCGAGCAAATATAACTGCGCCGCCTCATCGCCTTCGCGACGGGCCGAGAACACCAGTCGCTGACTGTCCGGGCTCCACTCGACGCCGCTTTCCCCGCCCTCCGTCGAGGTCAGCCGGCGCGGCGGAGCACTGCCATCGGTGGGCACGAGGAACAGATCCGACACCTGCGACTTCTCGTCATACGAAGGCTCGAGGACCGAAAAGACCGCCCATCGCCCATCCGGACTCGCCACGGGAGCGCCGACGCGCCGCATCAACCACAGGTCCTCGTGCGTGATCGGCCGCAGGGACGGTGCCTCGTTGGCGAGCGCGGGCGGCGCACCGAGAACGAGCATGAGCAGCCCAAGCAGTATCCGTCGATGCAGCATGTGTATCCCCTTTTGCCTTGCGGACAACGTCGATCGAGCGATTATGCCGAAGGCGATGGCTACGCGTACCATGAGACCGCCATGACCGCCTCGCCCGACATCCGTATCGCCATGTGGTCCGGACCGCGCAACGTGTCCACTGCCCTGATGCGCTCGTTCGGCAACCGCAATGACACGCTCGTGATCGACGAGCCGTTCTATGCCCACTATCTGCGGCAAACCGGTCTCGATCACCCCGGGCGGGAGGAAGTTTTGGCTCACCAGGACAACGACTGGCAGCGCGTTGCAAAGACCTTGCATGCGCCGTTGCCGGTGGGCGTACACGTCTTCTACCAGAAGCACATGTCCCATCACCTGCTGCCCAACATGGGGCGGGCTTGGCTGCAGGGCCTGCGGCACGCCTTCCTGTTGCGCGACCCGGCTGACATGCTGCGCTCGCTTGACCAGAAGCTCGCGCACATTCGCCCCGAAGACACGGGTCTGCCGCAGCAAGTCGAGATCTTCGATCGGGTGCGTGCGGCCGACGGGCAGATCCCGCCCGTCATCGATGCGGCAGATTTGCTGGATGACCCTCGCGCAGTGCTGAGCGTGCTGTGCGACCGTCTCGGGATCGAGTTCCAGCCCTCTATGCTGCATTGGCCGCAAGGCCCTCGGACCACCGACGGCATCTGGGCCAAGTACTGGTACGAGCAGGTCGAACGCTCGAGCGGTTTCCTACGCGATGAAACGCGGCGCGATGAGCAGAAGCGCGCCGGGCACGGCCGTGTTGAACTGTCCGCGCCGCTCGCCGCGATCGAGCGTACGGTCCGACCCCTGTACGATTACTTGCGCGCACATGCCCTGCGCGCTGTCCCAAGTTGATTGCCATCAGGAGTCGCCGTGCTGCAATCCTTCAACGAACGCAACCGCCATCTCATCGTCAACGTCAACGGACGACTCACACACCGCGACGAGGCTGCCGTGTCCCCCTTCGATTCCGCGGTACAGGGCGGAGATGCCGTATGGGAAGGGCTGCGTCTCTATCGCGGGCGGATTTTTCGTCTCGTCGAACATCTCGATCGTCTGCGAAACTCCGCCCGGGCTCTCGCCTTTGAGAGCATTCCGAGCCACGATGAAATTACGGAGCAGATTCGCCGCACGCTTGCGGCCAACCGTATGTTCGACGGCGTGCACATTCGCCTCACGCTGACACGCGGCGTGAAGATCACCTCGGGAATGGATCCGCGACTGAACCAATCAGGGCCAACACTGATCGTGCTGGCCGAATACAAGGCGCCGGTCTACTCGAAAGGCGGTCTCACGCTCGCGACGAGCAGCGTGAGGCGCTTTCCGCCCGACTGCCTCGATCCGAAGATCCATCACAACAACCTGCTGCAATCGATCCTCGCCAAGATCGAAGCCAACGCCGCAGGTGCGGACGATGCCGTGATGCTCGACATGAACGGGTTCGTCGCCGAAACCAACGCGACGCATTTGTTTGCGGTGGCAGGCGGCGTGGTGCGTACGCCGCGGACAGTGGCCTGCCCCGAGGGCATCACCAGGGCGACGGTGCTCGAACTCTGCCGCCGTCATGACATCCCGCATGAGATCGCTGACCTGTCGCTCGCCGAGTTCTATCGGGCCGATGAGGTGTTCTGCACGGGCACGATGGGCGAACTGGCAGCCGTCACGCGCATCGATGGCCGTCGCATCGGCCACGGTGAGGTGGGCCCTGTGACCCAACAGTTGAGCGAAAAATTTCGTGCCTTGACCGAACACGAAGGCACGCATGTCATCGACGAGCCGGTGGAGACCGCATGAGCCTTAATTCGCTACGCCGAACCACGCTGCAAGGCTTGCTGGCACTGGCAAGCCAGCCGCTATGGCCTGCCGCAGGCCGCAGCACGTCAGTCGCGGACCCAGCGGCGACCGACGAGCTCGGGCTGCGCCTGCGCCGCCTGATCGCCGAGAGTGAAGCCGCCTACGCGCTGCTCGATCCGCTGCCTCGGGCAACGGTTCCCGCCGGTTCGCCGGCATTCGTCGATCCGCTCGCAGACGGCACGCTGCAACGGCAGCTCGCGCAGGCCCGGTCCGATTTGCAGGCACTCGAGACCATCGCTCGCGATGGGCTCGACCCAACCTCGCAGATTGCCCGGGACGTGCTGCAGTTCAGCGCCAGCGAAATCGTTCGTCGCCACGAGAGTGGACTCGTGCAACTTGCACTCGCAGCGCCACTCGACTCCATGAGCGGTCTGCACGTCGAGCTGCCGGACTACGTCTCCGGAGCGGGCGCCCCCTTCAACACCACCGAAGACTACGAGCGCGGTCTCGAACGCTTGCAAGGTTTCGCGCAGCACCTCGATTCGGTTCGGCAACGTGCCGCGGCAGCGCTTGGCTCAGGCTACCGGCAGCCGGCCGTCACGACAGCCAAAGTGCTCGCACAACTTCAGGCAATGCTCGCCCTCTCAGCAGCCGAATCACCGCTGCTCGCCTGCACGAGACGATTCCCCGCCGCACTCGATGCACAGACTCGCGCCACGCTCGAGCGCCAGTATCAGACGATGGTCAATGAGCAGGTACTGCCGGCGTATGCACGCCTTGCGGAATTTCTGCAGACCCGTTACCTGCCGCAGGCCCTCGAGGCACCGGGTCGTTGGGCCCTGAAAGACGGCGAGCGCCTGTACGCCGATGAACTCAAGTACCACACCACGGTGGCGGTGACGGCCGAGGAGCTGCACCGTACGGGCCAACAGGAAGTGGCGCGCTACCTTGAGGGCATGCGCCAGGTGGTCGGCCGTGTGGGCTTCAAAGGCAGCCTTGCCGAATTCTTTGAATACATCCGCAAAGACCCGCAGTTTTACTACACGCGACCCGAGGATCTGCTCGCCCGCTTTCGCGAGATCGAAGCGCAGATCTGGCGCGGCATGCCGCAGCTGTTTGCTCGCCGACCCAAAGCGCCGTTCGCCGTCAGGGCACTGCCCGCCATCGGTGGACAACGCGGCACCGGCTACTACCGTCCCGGTCCGCCGGACGGCAAAACCGAGGGCGTGCTGTGGTTCAACATGGCCATGCTCAAAACACGGCCGATCCCAACCCTTGAAACACTGACCATCCACGAAGGCATCCCGGGACACCACTACCAGATCACCCTCGTGCTCGAAGATGCGCGACTGCCGGACAATCTGCGCTTCGGCAGTCACACCGCCTATTCGGAAGGCTGGGGTCTCTACGCCGAATCCCTCGGCCCCGAACTCGGGATGTTCAACGATCCGTACCAGTATTTCGGCCATCTCGACATGGCGATGCTGCGAGCGGTGCGCCTCGTCGTGGATACCGGTTTACATGCGCTGCGCTGGACACGCTCGCAGGCGATCGATTACATGCTCGCCAACACCTCGATGGCGCGCTACGACGTCGAAGTCGAAATCGATCGATACATCACCAAACCCGGTCAAGCCTGCGCGTACAAGACGGGGGAGCTGCGAATCCGCGCCTTGCGCGAAGCGGCACAACGCGAACGCGGCGCTGCGTTTGATCTGCGCGAGTTCCACTCCCAGGTACTCGACACGGGCGCTCTGCCGCTCGAGGTGCTTGAGCGCAAGCTGCGCGGCTGGATGCGCACGTGAATCCCCGCGCGCACCACGCCCTACTCGCGCTGCCATTCGTGTGGCACCGATGGGCGGCATTCTGCTGACAAGCCTGATCATCGGCATCGTCTATAGGCTCGATCAGGCGCTGCGCCGAGAGCCCAGCCGCAACGCGCAACCGTGAGCAGCACTCCTCTGCTGGTGGCGGGCGGCATCGTCGCTCTGACGGTGATGGCCTCGCTGTGGTACGCCGCGCGTTATAGCCACAGCGCTGCGCGCAATCTTGACGAGTGGGCCGTCGGCGGTCGGCGCTTCGGCACGTGGATTTTTTGGTTCGTCAA
>RGWK01000010.1 GCA_010029775.1 Gammaproteobacteria bacterium | reverse complement strand
ATCGAGGCCTTGTAGCCGTTCGCCGTCGGCACGGTATGCAGATCAATCATGGCGCGATGATGCAGGAGGGGTATCGATGACGCAAATACTCAGGGGGTTCGTGTCCATCGCCGAGGGACAGGTGCATTTCCGGCGCATCGAAC
This sequence comes from Gammaproteobacteria bacterium, assembly GCA_010029775.1. Lineage (GTDB taxonomy): Bacteria > Pseudomonadota > Gammaproteobacteria > Steroidobacterales > Steroidobacteraceae > UBA964. Next base: position 21,589 of record RGWK01000010.1, on the reverse strand, counting down.
GCCAACACGGTCGGCCGCTGTGGATGGTTCATGCGTCGCCGTCCTCGAGCCTAGGTCTCGTCGGCCTCATGCGCGAGTTCGCTCGTACTCGACCCGTGATCGCTCCCGATACGCTCGGTAACGGCGACTCGGCGCCCGCGGCGCCAGACTCTCCGGACATCGCGTACTACGCGGACTCAAGTCTGCGCGTCATGGATGCGCTCGGTATCGAGCAGGCCGACCTCTATGGCAGTCACACCGGCGCGCACATCGTGGCTGAAATGGCGATTGCGCAGCCTCAGAGATTCGGTCGTGTCATCCTCGATGGTATCGGCATGTTCAACCCGGAGCGCAAGCGCGAGTATCTGGCGAACTATGCGCCGGCGATTACTCCCGATGCCTTTGGCTCCCAGATTCACTGGGCATGGCACTTCGTGCGTGATCAAGCCTGGTTTTTCCCGTATTTCCGCCGCGATGCGGCGCACTTGCGCGGCATCGACATGCCGCCCGCCGAGGTGCTGCACGAGACGACCGTGGAGGTACTTAAGGCCATTCGCACCTACCACAAGGCGTATCGCGCTGCATTCGCCCATCCCGACCGTGAACGCTTGCCGCTGATTACGCTGCCCACCCTCGTGATGGCGGATGCGTCCGATCCGCTCAAGTCGGGTGTGGCCGAGGCGGCCGCCTGCATTCCGGGCGCGCAGCACCGCATCTTTGATGACGCCGACCGCGCTACCAAGTTCGCGACGCTGGAGCGCTTCCTCGACCAGGGTGTGATCTGACCCCGCCTACGGCTCGCGCAGATCGAGCCAGCGCGCCGGACGCAGCGCGGTGAGGTTGTCATCTCGCCAGCCGACTACGCGCTGTGACACGAGGCGCCGGCTGACGAGGTAGTAGAGCGGAATCAGTGCACGATCATTGACCAGCAGCTGTTCGGCTGCGGCAAGCTGCTGCAATCGTTTCGCGGGGTCGGTGCTCCGCGCTGCGGCATCAAGCAGCTGCTCGAATTGTTCATTGTCGTAGGCGCCGCCATTCGATGGACTGCCGCGGCGCAGGAAAGAGAAAAACCCCGTAGCATCGAGGTAGGGCGAAAACAGGGCTGCGCGCACGATCTCGAAATCGCCGTTGCGCGTGGCAACCTCCACGACCTGACGCTCGGCGTTACGCAGCGACACTTTGACGCCGATCTGCTGCCACATCGCCGCGATGGCAACCGCGACCTTCTTGTGCTCTTCGCTCGTGTGGTAGAGCAATTCGACCTCAAAGGGTCGGGCAGGGCCGTAACCCGCCGCCCGCATCAGCTGCCGCGCAAGCGCTACGCGGTCGGCGTGGCTGCCACTCACCGCTCGTGCCTTCGGAAAACCCGGCACGCCGGGTGGTATCAGACTCCATGCGGGTCGATCACCGGCCCGCACGATGTTTCGGGTGAGTACGTCGCGGTCAACGGCCAGTGCCAGCGCATGGCGCACTCGCACGTCGCGGAACTTCGGCAATCGGTGATTGAAGACATAGGCCGTGACGCCCAGCGACGGCGCAAGACGCAATTCGCGTGGCGCCTCGGCCCGGAGCCAGTCGAGCTTCTCAGGTGGGAAGTTGGTGAGTGCGTCAAGATCACCCGTGAGGAAGCGGCGCAACCCGGAATTCAAATCGCCGATGGCGTGGTACTCGACGCCGTCGAGTTTGACTGTGGACGCTGCGTGAAAGCGCGGATTGCGCTTGACGCGCACCGGTTGCCCCGGCATCCAGCTCGACAGCACAAAGGGGCCATTGCTGACGAAATTCTCGGGCCGCGTCCAGGCACGGCCATACTTCTCGATCACATGTCGCGGCAGGGGCGCGAAGACCGGGAAGGCGACGATCGAGGGAAAATACGGCGCCGGCAGTGCCAGTTGAATACGGACCGTGCGCGCATCGATGGCGCTGACGCCGAGGGACTCGGGCGGGCGCTCGCCGCGCAGTACCGCCCGACCGCCCTCGATGAGATCGATCCATGCCGCGAGTCCCGTGGCGGCGGTCGCCGGGTTAGCCAGTCGACGCAGCGACCAGACGAAGTCAGCCGAAGTGATGGGGCGACCGTCTGAGTAGGTCAAGCCCGCGCGCAACGTGAACGTGTAGGTCAGACCGTCGGCGCTGACGGCGTATCGTTCGGCCGCACCGGGCACGGGTCTGCCGCGCGCATCGAGAGTCAGCAGGCTTTCGAACACATCGTTGTTGACGACGAGTGCGGGTGCGGCCACCGCGACATGAGGGTCGAGCGAGTCGGGCTCGCCAGGGTGACCGCTGCGCAGCACGCCGCCCGCTTGAGCTGCGGTGGCCATGCTGCACAGCAGCAGCACTGCGAGCAGACGATGCATCATTCCTGCTGCGGCAAGCGACCGGCGCCGGTTTCTGGCGTCCGCTGCGGCGCCATCAGCACGCCGCGCCGAGTGAGATCAGCGATCACCTCTGCTTCGACGCGACGGTTGTCGGCAACGCCGGTGCCAGGACGTTCAGCCCAGCCGTTGATCGGCCAGTGCCGTGCGGCGGCATAGATCGGCGCGTGGATGCCCGGCGACAACTCGGCGAGAAAATTCAAACTTGCGCGAGCACGCCGCCGACGCAGCGCCTCGATATCCACTTCGGCGGTGATCAGCGTCTCACCGGCCGACTCGGCCATGTTCATCACTTTGCCGTTGAAGTCGATGATCTGCGAATGACCGTGCGACAGGTCCGCTACGCCCCCGGTGTCGATCGCCGGGCCGCAGTTGGACATCGCGAGGTAGGCGTGATTCTCGTATGCGCGCACTTTGCGGGCGAGTTCCCAACCGCCGTCCGGCAAATGGTAGCCGCTTCGGCCCTCGCTCGAGATATGCAGGAAGATTTCGGCACCCTGCAAAGCGAGACAACGCGTCACCTCCGGGAAATTGATGTCGTAGCACACCAGGCAACCGAGGTTGCCGAACGGCGTTCGCAACACCGGGAAGAGCGACTCAGGTCCGCCGAACCGTCGCAGGTATTCGTCGTAGACGTCGCCAGGGCGCGTTTTTCCGGTCATGGCGTACAACTTGCGATACACCAGCGCGACCTTGCCCTGCGGGTCGAGAATGAAGGCCGTGTTCCAGAACCGCCCGGGGAATTCGTCGAGAACCTCGTAGATCATGCCTGCGACATAGCATCCGGCACTCGCCGCCGCGCGTCCGAGTGTGGCGAGTTCGGGTCCATCGAGCCGCAGCGATGCATCGATCCAATCGGCATTGCTCCGTCCCGGTTGGAAACCGTGCAGAAAGAACTCGGGAAACACCACCACTTTGCTGCGCGAGTAACTGTGCGCGAGCGCAACGTAGTGACAGGCGCGCTCAAGGTTTTCCCGTAGCGCGTCCGGGCGCCATGGTCCGGGCCCTTTGAATACCGGTTTGACCGTCGGTTGCACGACGGTGATGTTCCAGGGTTCAAGCATGCTTGCGACCGTCCTGCGTTGCTCGTGGTTAATTTATGTGTTCGAGTATTGCATCACTAGCGCCAAATCGGAGAGTGCCTCATGTCAGCCGTCACACCCCTCAAGCGCACCGCCATCATCGTCACCGACTTGCGTCGATCGCTCAAGTTCTACCGTGATGTTCTCGGCATGAACGTCTGGGTCCAGGGCAAGGCGGGGCGTGAGTTGCCCGCCCTGTTTCGCTTGTTGGGCGCACCACCGTGCACCACCCGCTGGGTGATCTTGCAATCCGAGGACGTCGACTGGGGCATGGTGGGTCTGTTCGAGCTCAGCAAGCCGGCACCGCCGCTCGATCGACACCGATCACGCAAGCGTGCCAACCGCGGTGAGGCGTGTCTGGTGTTCCACACGCCTGACGTCGAGGCGATCCACCGCGGGGCCGTCAAGCTCGGACTTGAGATTCTATGTCCGCCCACGCTGCTGGAACTTGCTGCACACGGCGTCGTGTCGAAGGAGATGACCTTGCGCGACCCGAACGGCGTGCTGGTGAACTTCATCCAGAACATCAAGGGCGGCAGCGTCGGGATTTCAAATCGATTTCCGGGCTTGCGGCGCAGAGCGATCAAGAAGCGCCGTAGCGGTGCATCTTGACGGGGTCGATCGGGATAATGGTTGCCTTGAGTTCGGTGAAGAACTCGAGGCTCGCCTGCGGGCCGTCGCGACCGATGCCGGACTCCTTGTAGCCGCCGAAGGGCGCCCGCAACTCGCGCATCATTGGGGTGTTGACCCAAACAGTGCCGGCACGAATCTCGCGGCTGCAACGCATCACGGTCGACAGATCCTCGGACCACACGTAGGTCACCAAACCGAACTTCGAGGAGTTGGCGATGTGGATGGCCTCCTCGAGGGTGTCGAACACGAGGAAGGTCGCGAAGGGGCCAAAGATTTCTTCCTGGCACACCCGCGAGTCGTTGTGCGGCGCCAGTACGGCGGTCGGTTCGATGAACCAGCCCTTCTCGTGCGCCGCGGAGCGTCGGCCGCCGGTCAGCAGCGTTGCTCCATCGGCCTGCGCCACATCCACATAAGACAGCACCCGTTCCATGTGCTGCCGGAAGGCGAGTGGACCGATCTCTGTCGTCGGCAGCATCGGGTCGCCGAGACGGATTTTGCGGGCGCGCTGCACGAAACGCTCGATGAGCGCATCGGCGATGCCCCTTTGAACCAGAATGCGCGAGCCCGCGAGACATTGCTGACCGTTGTTGCCGAAGATGCCGGCCAACGCGCCATCGAGGGCGCGCTCGACGTCTGCCGTGTCGAAGATGATATTTGCCGATTTGCCGCCGAGTTCGAGCGCGACGGGTTTGAGATTGCGGCCGGCGGACGCCGCGATGGCCCGACCCGTGACCGTGCCGCCGGTGAAGCCGACCATGTCGATGCCCGGATGGGCGACGAGTGCATTACCTGTGACGGTACCGCGGCCATTGACGAGATTGACCACCCCGGGCGGCAGCCCGGCTTCGTGGAAAATTTCGACCATCCTGCGCATCGACAGCGGCGTGTACTCCGAGGGCTTCAGTACGCAGGTGTTGCCCCAGGGGATGCAAGTCGCTACGCGCATGGAGGCGAGGGCGAGCGGCGCGTTCCACGGCGCGATGCAGCCCGCGACGCCCTTGGGTTCTCGCGTCACGTACGTGAGATAGCCCGCGGTCTGAGTGTAGGTTTCGCCGTGAACCGTGCTCGCAACTTCGGCAAAGAATTCGAAGTTGCGCGCCATGCGCTGCACATGACCCCGTACGCTGTGCAGCGGTAGCCCGGTATTCAGGCACTCGAGATACGCCAGTTCTTCGGCGTTTTTTCGCAGGTGGTCGCGGATCGAATAGAGGATGTCCTTACGCTCGGTGATGTCCATGCGCGGCCACGGCCCCGAATCAAAGGCGCGCCGTGACGAACGGACGGCAGCATCCACCTCGTCCGCGTCGGCTTCACGCAGCTGACTGATCTGCTGTTCGGTGGTCGGGTTGACTACGGCGATATCCTCGCCCGTTGTACGCAGCGGTACCGACTCGCCATCGATGAGGCTCGTGACATGCGGGTTGACGGGAAAAGTACGGCTGATCGTGACGGTCATTCGGGTCTCCAGGCACAGGCGACGAACCACGGTAGCGAGCCTTGCGTGGCGGGCAGGCTACCGACATGTATGCAATCCTCGGCGAAACCGGCAGCGCGCAGTTCCGGCTGCAGATCGGCGTTGGCATAGACCTCCCAGTACGGCTCATTGTTGTTGAGCGTGTCCCAGGACATCTCGAATTTACGGAACTCGGAGAGTCCCTGAAAGCGCAGCGGCACATCCTGATGTACACAGACGCCGCCGGGACGCAGCAGCCGTCGACTTTCGCGCAGCATGCCGCGACGTGTCGGAGCAGAGATCTCGTGCATCACATTGTGCGAAACGATCAGATCGAACGACTCGTCCTCGAACGAGGTGTGTGCCACGTCCATTTGATGAAAATGCACTGCAACGCCCAAAGACTCCGCACGCGCATGGGCGTAGCGAAGCATGCCGCTACCGACGTCGATGGCGTGGACCTCCGCCTCGGGGAAGGCTTCGGCGTAGGGCACGCTGGCAGAGCCTGCTGAACAACCCATGTCGAGAATGCGCTTCGGTTGCAGGCGCGGAAAGCGCTCGCGCAGGAAGCGCTGCACGTGCGCCGCCTTACTGTCCGTCCGGCTGATTCCTTGTCCGAAGGCGTACAGATTGCCGCCGGACTCGTAGAGCGCACCGGCCGAGCAATCGCCCTCGCCAAGATCGAGCGCATAGCCGCCGGGCTGCAGGTGGATATCGACGCTCGTCACACCCCGCGGCGGGGTAAATTGAGGATCGAGTGACAGGCTGCCGCGGCGAGTGGACGGATGAGTCAGTCGGGTGGCCGTGGCCGCCAAACGCGCTCGCTCGCGGAAGATGGTGTCGCCGACGGCGATCCACATCTGCTCTTGGGCGGCGCGGGCGAGTGAGGACCAACTACGGTATGCGGGGTCGGCCTGCATGGCCTCGCGAATCGACTCGCGAGTCTCGGGGGCCGCGCCATGCTCGGCGGCCCAGTCGGGAATTGCTGGCGAGCAGTCTCATCTGCGGACGGAACCGCGAGCATCTCGTGCTGCGCACTGCGAACCATGTTTCACTCCCCAGGCCTCTACCGAAAAGACGGCTGACCTGTCATCATGCGACTATAACGTTTGGACCCGTGATTGCAATCCGATGAGCGACCTGCGCCAGTTCCTCCAAGAACATTCCGCGATGGTATGGGACATCGCGGCGCCCGTGTCAGCTCGCTACGAGCTGACCGCGCTGCAGCACGAACTCGACACCCAGCGCCGCTACCCGATTCTGCGCGCATCGCAGATCAGCAACCTCGCCGGGTTGCCGTCGTCGATACCAGTTGTGACCAATCTCACCGCGAGTCGTGAACTGACGGCCAAGGCACTCGGTATTCCGGACCATCGGCACACGGCTCGATGGTTCGCCACACGCACGCGTGCGGGAATCGCTCCCGAAGTGCTGCGCAGTGACGAGGCGCCGGTGCAGCAGATCGTCCAGCGTGGCAATGACGCGAGCCTGTTCGAGTTGCCGGTGCTGACCCAGCACGAGCACGAGCCGGGTCCTTATCTCACAGCCGCACACGCAACGACATTCGATCCAGACACGGGCATCGACAACACCGCGATCCAGCGCTGCTGGGTGCAGGAGCCGCGGCGCATGACCTACTTTCCGTATCCGGCGTCGCATAACGCGCGAAACGTGCGCAAGTTCCACGCTCGAGGCGAGGCGGCACCGGTCGCTTTTTGGATCGGCCACCATCCTGCGGTATTACTCGGCACCCAGGCCAAGCTCAAGTATCCCGAGAGTCATTGGCAGGCTGCGGGCGGCGTGCTGGGTCGGCCGCTGCGGGTGGTGCCCTCCGTATTGCACGGTGAGAAGGTGATGGTGCCCGCCGATGCGGAAATCGTCATCGAGGGATTCGTACCCCCCGGTGTGCTGACCACCGACGGTCCGTTTGGCGAGTACACCGGCTATCTCGGCGGCGCCGTACAGGCGCCGGTATTTGAGGTGGGCTGCATCACCCGTCGACGCGATGCGCTCTACCACGATTACGCCTCCGGGCTCACCGACATGCTCGTGCCAGACAACATGGCGATGGAGGGCAAGGTCTACGAGCTCGTCAAGGCCGTGGCGCCATCGCTCGAGAACGTGCACGTGCCGACGGAGGGTCGGCGGTTCCACGCCTACCTGCAGTTGCGGAATCCAGCGCGCGGCGAGGCCCGCGACGCGCTGCTGGCAGCACTCGCGTATCGGCGCTTGAAGACCGTGATCGTCGTCGACGAGGACGTCGATATCTTCAATACCGACGCCATGCTTTGGGCGGTCGCGACGCGCGTGCAATGGTCGCGAGATTCCATCGTGGTCTCCGGGCTCTCGGGGTCGGCACTCGATCCGTCGCTGCCGGAGGGCGTCTCGATTACCGACAAGATGGGCATCGATGCGACCATCCCGGCACCGGCGCGCGCAGGTCTGCCGAAGGACTATCCGCTCGTGGCAACCGTGCCCGCCGAGGCCGTGCAGCGAGCCCGACAGTTGCTCGGTGCCGCGGAAAATCCCTACTGGCCCCGGGTCTGAAATCAGATTAGTGTGCAATCGATCAGTGTGCGCGAAGTTCGAAGGAGTCCGATGATGAAGTCCATGATGAGCACCACCGAGTTTTTTGCCGCTCTTGAGGCTGCGCGTCAGCCGAAACATGGCGGCGGACACATCTTCAGTCGCACCTGGGCGGCCGGGGAATTGTCTCGAGCCCAGCTCGGTGAGTGGGCCATTCAGCATTTCTATTACATAGACCCGATTCCGCAGCAGTTTGCACAGCTCTATGCGCGACTGCCGGATCTCGACGCTCGCCAGCACCTGCTCGAAAATCTGCTGGGCGAAGAAATGCCCGCCTGTCCGGAGAAGCGCCACCCGGATCTGCTGCGCAAGTTCGCACGCTCTTGCGGCGTTAGCGACGAGCGCATCCTGCGCGCCGAGCAGAGCGGCGAGGTGCTGCCGACCACGCGGGCGATGCGCGCGTGGATCTGGGAACTCTCCAGCATCCGCCATCTGTCGGAGGCCTGTGCGGGAATCATGGTGGCACTCGAGGGGCAATTGCCGACGCTGTACCCGAAGTACGTCGAGGCGATGAGAAAGATGGGTTTCAGCGACGATGATATGGAGTTTTTCCACGTCCATATCGAGGGCGACACCGAGCACGCCCACATCGGTCTCGAGCTGACCGCGCGCTACGCCACTTCTCCTGAATTGCAGGAGCGGGCCATCGCCGCGGTTCGTGCCTCGGCGGAGATGCGTTTCTCCATGCTCGATGGCGTGTACGCCAACGTCGTTCGCAGCAAGGCTGCCTGAGTCGAGCGTTCGGACGATGACGCCGATATCTGCGGGCTCGCCGGTCGCGTTCGTCACGGGCGCGGCGGGTGGTCTCGGCAGGGCGGCAGTAGCTCGGCTGCGCGAGCGCGGACTGCGCGTGTTCGCCACCGACTTGAACCTCGCTGCGATTCCGTGTGGTACGCCGGTGGCGGTGGCCAGCGTCGATGTAACGGATGAGGCCTCGGTGGCGGCCGGGGTCGCCGCAGCACTCGCTGAGTTCGGGCGCATCGATCATGTGGTCCACTTGGCCGGCGCGGCAGGTGCGGGCCCGCTCACCACGGTGAGCTTGAATGATTGGCGGCGGGTGATTGATGTCAACCTCACCTCGGCATTTCTACTCGCCAAAGCGGTGCATGCGTCGCTCGTGGAAAGCCGCGGCTCGCTGACGCTCACCTCGTCAACCAATGGGCTCAACGGTGGCAGTGCCCTGTCGGGACCCGCGTATGCGGTGGCCAAGGCCGGACTCATCAACCTTACGCGCTACTTGGCCAAAGAATGGGCGGCCGATCACATTCGCGTCAATTGTCTGGCGCCCGGGCCGATTGATACGCCAATGGTCACGGGGCGATTTTCGGCAGAGGTGCTCGATCAACTGCGTCGCAACGTGCCTCTCGGGCGTTTGGGTGCGCCGCAGGATGTCGCCCATGCCATCGATTACTTGACTAGCCCGGCTGCTGGATTCGTCACCGGAACGGTGATGAATCTCTCCGGCGGGTTATTGTTGGACTGACGCGGGCAGGAACGAGTCCTATGCATACCGCCATTGCCTCTCCCCGATATCACCAAGTTTACGTCACGCTGCGCACCTGGGTGCGCGACGGTACCTACAAGCCGGGCGAGCAGATTCCGACCGAGCCGCAGCTTTGCGAGATGTTCGGCGTATCGCGCATTACGGTGCGCAAGGCCATAGACAATCTCGCCAAGGAGGGCTGGCTGCTGCGACAGCAGGGTCGCGGCACCTTCGTGCAGATCTCGCGCGCACGGGCCGCGGGTTCGCTGGACATCAATGACGTACGCAGTCAGGTGGCAGGCCTCGCTGCCGCCACGGAAGTTCGCGATCTGACCGTCAGCGATGTCGATCCTGACGACGAAACGCGCGCCTCGCTCGGGCTCGATGAACAGGCGCGCGTGCAGCGAGCCACTCATGTGCGCACCGTGAAGGGAGTCCCGCTTGGCCTGATCACGACCTACGTGCCGCTCGATGTGGCACGGCGGGTGGACCCCGCTGAGATGGCACGACAACCGATGTTCGAGTTGCTCGGTACCGTCGGCATACGCGTCGCGCGCGCCGATCAGTTTATTGGGGCAACGCTGGCCGGGGTCGAGGCTGCGCGCGCACTGGGTGTGGAGGTGGGTGCGCCCTTGCTGCGCTTGTCTCGAACGGTGTTTGATCACGAGGATCGCCCGGTCGAGCGCGTGGTGGCTCTCTACCGTGCCGACGCCTACCAATACCACATGACACTCGAGCATCACGGTAAGACGCGGGGGCAGGGTCAGTGACGGCGACGCTCTTCGCGAGGCTGACCGGTCTTGCGCTCGTGTCGTTCGGCTTCAATGTCATTGGTCTTAGTCGAGAAACGAATGCAACGCCGAATGCGGCGAGTCCGAACACGGCGACGCCACACATTGGGCAGCCGTGGCGCGACTGTGCGGAGTGCCCGGCGGTCGTTACGGTGCCAGCCGGTCGCTTTGTGATGGGCTCCGATCTCGACGGCGAAGCAGGCCGCCCTGAAGGGCCGACACGCGAAGTGCGGATTGCGCGGCCGTTTGCGCTCGGTGTCACCGAGGTCACGGTCGAGCAATTCGCGCGTTTCGTCGCCGCGACCGGCTACCGAGTGGCGCCGGGTTGTCGGATTCAAGATGCTGCCACCGGGCCCGCCACCAAGGTCGGTTGGCGAGACGATCCCTCGGCGGGCTGGCAGGCTCCTGGGTTTTCGCAGCCCGCGACGACTGACACGCCGGTGGTGTGCGTCGGGCGCGTCGATGCGCTCGCGTACGTCCAGTGGTTGAGCACGCGCACCGGGCAGGCGTACCGCCTGCCTTCGGAGGCGGAGTGGGAGTATGCAGCGCGCGGCGGCGGCATAGGCATCTATGCCTGGGGCAACAACGCCGATCTCGGCTGCGCGCACGCGAACCTTTACGATCGCCGCGCTCGCAGCGCGTTCGATTTCGGCTGGGGTTATGCCGATTGTGACGACGGCTACGCTGAGCTGGCGCCGGTCGGGCGGTTGAAGCCGAACGGCTTCGGGCTGCACGACATGCTGGGCAACGTGTGGGAGTGGGTGGCGGATTGCTATCGCCTGACCTACGACGGTGCGCCGAACGATGGCAGTGCCGTAGCCGGCGATGCGCGTTGCGAAAAGTGGTCGGTGCGTGGTGGGGGCTGGATGACGCGCCCGTCGCGTAACCGGCTGACTTTCCGCGGTCGCGACCCCAACGACGCGCGGTACAGTTACTTTGGTTTTCGAGTGGCGCGTGATCTCGCAAGCGGCGAGATGGCGATGCGCCAACCGTAATGAAAACCGATCGCGCCCGTGGTGCAGACAACGCATCGCGGCGACCCGTGATGATCTCTGCAGCTTCTGCATAATGCCGCCGGTTTGACGACAAAGGTGACCCATGACTGAGAAAGCGAAAAAGTACGACCTGCTCATCAAGAACGTGCGCGTGGTTCGGCCACGCAAGACCACGATCGAAAAGTGCGATATCGCCGTGGCCAACGGCAAGGTCGTCAAGGTCGCCAAAGGACTCGCAGCTGCCGAGGCCAAGGAAGTGATCGATGGCAAGAACAAGCTGGCCTTCCCGGGTCTCGTCGATCCGCATATGCACACGGGAATCTATGGGCCTTTGGCTCAGGATGCGCGCAGCGAGAGTCTCGCGGCCGCGCAGGGTGGCGTGACTTCCAGCCTTAACTACATCCGTACCGGCGGTTACTACATGGAACGCGGCGGCCCCTACGCCGAGGTCTATCCTGAAATCCTCGCGCAGTCGAAGGATAACTTCTGGGTCGATTACGCTTATCACCTTGCGCCGCTCGATCGTACCCACATCGGCGAGATCGACATGCTGATCGACAAGTACGGCGTCACCTCCTTCAAGATCTTCATGTTCTATGGCGGATACGGCCTGCACGGCGCGTCCAACTCGCAGCACAAGTTCCTGATGATCGGGGAGAACGAGAAGTACGATATCGCGCACTTCGAGTTCGTGATGCGCGGCGTGCATCGCGCCATGCTGCGTCGCCCTAAGCTCAAAGATTCCATTTCTCTCAGTCTGCACTGCGAGTTGGCCGATATCCTGCGCGCGTACACCCAGATGGTTGAAGGTGGCGCCAAGGTGACCGACCTCGACACCTATCTCACTGGCGAGACCCATGACCCGGAATGCATCGATTGCGCGCCGCTTACGGGCCTGCGGGCCTACAGCGCGGCGAGACCGCCGCACTCGGAAGGCCTCGCGATTGCCATCGCCTCATATCTCGCCAATGAAACCCATTGCGCGAACATCAACCTGCTGCACTTGACCTCGCGCAAGGCGGTCGAGTCGGCGTTGCGCATGGCCAAAGCATTCCCGCACGTCAACTTTCGCCGCGAGGTCACCATTGCTCACCTGTGTCTCGACTACGACACCAAGATCGGCAGCCTGGCCAAGGTGAATCCTCCGATCCGCTCGCGCGAGGACGTCGAGTTCCTCTGGGAGGCGGTGCTTGATGGCAAGCTCGATTGGGTGTGCTCCGACCATGCCTGTTGTCGCATGGAGGACAAGCTCGGTGAGCGCAAGGGGGGCAAGAAGAACATCTTCTTGGCCAAGTCGGGCTTCGGTGGCACCGAGTTCATGCTTTCGGCGCTGATCACCGAGGGCAAGCCGCGAGGTCTTTCTTACAACAAGATTGCGGAACTCACCTCGTGGACGGCGGCGCGCCGCTTCGGCCTGCATGGCAAAGGCGATATCGCACCCGGGTTCGATGCGGACATCGTGCTCGTCGACCCGAACAAGAGTTTCGTCGCGGGCAACAAGGAGTCCGAGTCCGATCAGGGCTACTCGGTGTTCGAGGGCATGGAGATGAAAGCGTCGGTGACGAGCACATTCCTGCGGGGTCGGCTGGTCTATGACGAGGGCAGGCCGGTGGGCAAGCCGGGTGGCCAGTACCTGCATCGCCCCTACGGTTGAGGACCCGCATTTCGGCTACCATGCGTAGCCAGTCCAGACCCACTTTAAGGAGACCACCATGACCATTCAGGCCGGCGAGCGCATGCCCTCAGGTTCCCTCAAGCAGTTGACCGCTGAGGGTCCCAAAGAAATCAACACTGACGCCCTGTTCAGCGGCAAGACGGTCGTGCTGTTCTCGGTGCCGGGTGCTTTCACGCCGACCTGCGATGCGAAGCACCTGCCGGGTTACGTGCAGCACGCCGATGCCTTGAAAGCGAAGGGCGTCGACACGATCGCCTGCATGGCGGTCAACGACATGTTCGTCATGGGCGCTTGGGGCAAGGCCAGCAATGTGGGCGACAAGGTCATGATGCTGGCGGACGGCAACGGCGACTACACCAAAGCCCTTGGTCTCGAACTCGATGCCCGTGGCTTCGGCATGGGCGTGCGTGGCAAGCGCTTCGCGATTATCGTCAAGGACGGGGTCGCGACTCACGTCAACGTGGAGGCCGGCGGCGAGTTCAAGGTGTCCGCGGCGGAGTACGTGCTCGGCCAGCTGTAATGGCCGAACGCAACCAACGCATCACGTTCGCCCGAAGTCCCCGGGGACTGCCGGTCCCCGAGGATTTCGGCGCCGACGAAACATCCATCCCGTCACCTGCGGATGGCCAGTTTCTGTCGCGCACGATCTATCTCTCGCTCGACCCCTACTATCGCAACGTCATGAAGAACAGCCAGATCTATGCCGATCGGCTGCATCCGGGCGATGTGATGGTGGGTGAGACGGTCGCACAGATCGTCGAGTCCAAGCATCCGCAGTTCGCCGCGGGCGAGTACGTGGCGGTCCGCAACGGTTGGCAGCAATACGGTTTGTCATCAGGGCAGGGCGTTCGCAAGCTCGACCCGGCGAGTGCACCGCTCGGTGCCGCGCTCGGCGTGCTCGGCATGCCGGGTCTCACGGGCTACGCGGGAACCGTATACCTCGGTCGCCCGCTGCCGGGACAGACGTTCGTCGTCTCGGCTTGCACCGGGCCGGTCGGCACCACAGCTGGCCAAGTGGCTCGGCATATGGGTGCGCGCGTGGTGGGTATCGCAGGCTCGGCCGCGAAATGCGAGTACGCCGTCAAGGAACTGGGTTTCGCAGCCTGTGTGAACTACAAGGATGGCGATCTGACTGCGGCGCTCAAGCAAGCCTGCCCGGACGGCATCGATGTGTACTTTGACAACGTGGGCGGTGACACACTGACGGCAGTCACTCGCAACCTCGCACTCGGTGCTCGCATCGTGCTCTGCGGCATGATCGAGGCTTATAGCATGGACACGCCGCCTCCCGGCCCGTGGCTCGGACCGATCGTGGGTGCGCGTGCCACGATGAGTGGGCTCGTGGTTTACGACCACATGAACCGCATGCCGGAGATGGTCAAGCTCATCAGCGGCTGGATTCGCGACGGACAATTTCGCTACCGCGAGGATGTGAGCGAAGGTCTCGCTAAGGCGCCCGAGGCGTTCTGTGCCTTGATGCGCGGTGGCAATTTCGGCAAAGCACTGGTGCGCGTCGGCGCAGAGTAATCGTCCGAACGCCCTCGCTTAGGCTTCCGGCGTGCCGGTGTCGGGATCACCTGCAGCCCGACGCGCGCGGGCCAGCTTGGCGAGGGCCACATACCGCGCGCGAAACTCATCGAGTTGCCGCTCCTCGAGTTCCTCGAGATCGAGCAGGGCGTTGTGTGCGCCTTGAGTCGCCCTAATCAACTCATCGAGTTTGATGTGCAGCGCCTCCGTGTCGCGGTTTTGAGTGTTCTGGATCAGGAACACCATCAGGAACGTGATAATCGTCGTCCCGGTGTTGATGACGAGTTGCCAGGTGTCACTGAAGTCGAATAAGGGTCCTGTGATCAGCCACACCAACAGTACGAACACCGCGAGGCTGAAGGTTCCCGGCCGTCCGGCGATGCGGGCGGAGCGCTTAGCGAAGCGGGTGTAGCCAAAAACCTGTGGCATGGCGGAGTCTCCTCAATCGGCAATCAGGTGAAACCGGGCGTGACCGACTGCTCGTACAGTCGCTTCATGTAGACGATGGGTGCAAGCGGTGATTCCACGTACTGGATGAATCGCCAGCCCGTGTTCGTGCGCCGTAATGTGGCGCATACCCGATTGTCGCCGCCCAGAGGCGTTGGCGCGCCGCGCACTCGTGCGTCCCAGTGCATCGCGTACACCACCGAGACGATGTCGGGCGCAAGCTGTCGCAGGCCGTGCACGGCAGTGATGCGCATCCCCATCGCCTCGATGCTGGCGCGGGTCAGATCCCAATAGTTCTGCAACGCGGACCACTCCAGCAGCGGCTCGGGCGCTTCTTCGGCGAAGTACACGGGCGGCCGGGTTTCGTCCCATAGGCCGCGCAGTGCGGCGAAATCCAGCTCTCGCCATGCGTTCTCGAGTTCGGCGAGCACTTGCCGGATTGCGGCGAGATCAGCGGAATCTGGCTCAGCGTCAAACGTCATCGTCATGGTGATCCTCCCGTGGTGCGGATCGGAGGCCCTGAGGCGCGATCAGCGCGGCGCATCGCCCACCACGCCAGTGCACAGGTTATTGCCATCAGCAGTGCGCAGCCGTGTGCCGTGCCGTCGTAAGTCAAGCCGGTGATGATCGCGCTCACCATGGACACCAGCATGGCGATTGAACTCGACAGGCCGGCCGCGACGCCCGCCAGCTGCGGATGATCGTCCACGGCGGCTGCGAGGGCGAGCGGCGAGACGAGGCCGTTAGCGAACATCAACATTCCGAGCGACAGACTGAACGCGGCGAGCGAGGGGGGTTGCAGCCACGCGGCTACCACGAAGAGTACGGTTGCCGCGACGTTGATGCCGAGTCCCACGCGCCGCGTACGCTGTCGGCCGAGACGACGCGACAGGGTGCCGGCGGCCGTGGCGCCCGCGATGTAGCTGATCGCGAGCAGGGACCACAGCAAGCCGAACTCGGCGCCGGAGAGCGCGAAGAGTCGTTCGTACAGCGCCGCGCCCACCGTGATGAAGATAAAGCCTGACGCGCTGATGAAGCTGTAGGTGAGGGCGTGCCCAGAGAAGCCACGGTCGGCGAGCAGTACCCGCGCACCGGCGATGAGATCGCGCACGGTCATCGACTCGGTGTCCGCCGGTCGGGTCTCGCGCAGCATGCGCGCAAGCAGGGTGACGACAAGCAATGCCATCGCGGCGTGGAGCCAAAAGATGCCGCGCCAGCCCACCGCGTCTGCGGCGAGACCCCCGAACACCGGCGCGATGACCGGGGCAACGCCCATCACGGCGGTGATGAACGACAGGGCAACGGCTGCAGGCTCGGGCTCGAACGAATCGCGGACGATGGCGCGCGACACCACGGTCGCTACGCTAACGCCGATGGCCTGCAGAAAGCGTGCGAGCACCAGTTGCAGCAGCGATGTCGCCAGCGATGCGAGCAGGCTCGCGGCCAGAAACAGCGTGAAACCGCCGAGTAGCACGGGGCGACGGCCCAGACGATCGCACAGCAAGCCCTGTATCGGTTGAAACAAGCCGAGGCCGAGCAGGTAGGCCGAGACGATGAACTGCGTGCTTGCCCAATCGGCTTGAAGCGCACGCGAGAGCATGGGTAAGGCGGGCACCACGCTCGCCATACCGAAGGCCGATAGCCCGCTGGCAATGCCCAGCAGGATGATGAAACCCCAACCCGGTCGCGACGACGCCCGTTCCTGAATCATGGCGTTGCCGCGCGCTCCCCAAGGCCGCGCGATACGGGCCCCTTAGGCTTTCTGCCCGAGCAATTTTTCGAGTTCGGGGACAACCTGGAACAGATCGCCTACCAGGCCAAAGTCAGCCACCTCGAAAATCGGGGCCTCCGGATCCTTGTTCACCGCCACGATGGTGCGCGCATCCTTGATGCCGGTGAGATGCTGAATGGCACCCGAAATGCCAAACGCCATGTACAGCTCCGGCGCGATGATCTTGCCGGTCTGACCCACTTGCATTTCGTTCGCTGCGTAGCCGGCATCCACCGCAGCACGCGACGCGCCGACCGCTGCGCCCATTTTGTCGGCGAGGGCGTAGAGAATCTTGAAGTTATCGGCACTGCCGAGGGCCCGACCGCCCGACACTACCTTGGCGGCTGTTTGCAGATCCGGACGGTCGCTGCGTGCCGCAGTGACGGAAACGAAACGCGTATGCGTCGGCAGCTCTGCTGCCAACGGCAGCGCCTCGATCGGTGCTGCGGCACTGGCGGCACCGGCCGCCTCGAACGACGCGGTGCGCACGGTGGCGACAACCTTGCTGTCTGCGGCGCACTCGACCGTGACGATCGCGTTGCCGGCGTAGATCGGCCGCTTGAATCGGGTCGCACTTTCGACGGCCATCAGATCGGAGATCTGCGGTGCGCCGAGCAGCGCAGCAACGCGCGGCATCAGATCCTTGCCGAAAGTCGTCGACGGTCCAAAGACATGCGTGTACTCGCCTGCGGCGCCGACGACAGCCGGGGCGATGACCGCGGCCAGTGCTTGCGCGAATGCCGAATTCTCGATTGTGAGCACCCGGTTAACACCGGCGATGCTCGCAGCTTGAGCGGCGATGACACCGGCCGAGGCCGCAAGAACGAGTACCGAGATGTCGGCGCCCGGAATGGCACTGGCGCAGGCGACGCACTTCGCAGTGGCTGGATTGAGTTTGCTGCCATCGTGTTCGGCAATGACCAGAATCTTGCTCATGCGAGTCCCCGGCGCTTGAGCGCCTCAACGAGTTCCTGAACGTCCTTGACCATCACGCCCTTGCTCCGCTGGGCCGGCGGATCGAATTTGACCGCCCGCAGTCGCTCTGACGGGGCAACGCCAACAGAGGCCAGATCGAGCGTATCGAGGGGTTTTTTCTTTGCCTTCATGATGTCCGGCAATTTCACGTAACGCGGCTCGTTCAACCGCAAATCGGCGGTGATGACGGCGGGCAGATCGATCTCCAGGGTCTCGAGGCCGGCGTCGACCTCGCGGGTGACGAGAGCTTTCTCGCCGTTGATTTCGACTTTCGAGGCGAATGTAGCCTGCGGTCGGTTCCACAATGCGGCGAGCATCTGCCCGGTCTGGTTGCAATCATCGTCAATGGCCTGCTTGCCGAGGATCGCGAGGATCGCCTGTTCGCGCTCGGCGAGTGCTTTGAAGATCCGTGCCGCATCGAGCGGTTCGATGACAGCATCGGTTTGCACGTGCAGCGCACGATCGGCGCCCATGGCCAGCGCGGTACGCAGTTGCTGCTGGCAATCGGCAGGACCGATCGAGACCGCAACGACCTCATCGGCCTGTCCCTTTTCCTTGATGCGCAGCGCCTCTTCGAGCGCAATCTCATCGAAAGGATTGATGCTCATCTTGACGCCGTCGGTGATGACGCCGGTGCCATCCGGTTTGACACGGATGCGGACGTTGTAGTCAACGACTCGTTTGATCGCTACCAGAATTCGCTTCATCTTGGCGGAAACTCCGTCATGCCAGTTCTTGAGTGAGACGAGCTGCGTAGTTTACAGCCCCAGCGAGCCGGGGTTGAGACGTCTTTGCGGGTCGACCAGGTGCTTGAGGTCGCGGATCAGTTTCGCGGTTTGCGGCTCCCGACCTCGCATGTAGGGGTAGAACTTGCCGATTTGCAGATGCGCGGCACCGTGGCGCTGGAAGATGTCGGCGATGCCGTGCTTCATACGATCGACCAGCGCGCGCCCCTCGGGGTTATCGGCGTAGTTGGGCAGCGTCGCTTGGTACCCCTGCGGCAGTAGGCGTTCCTGGGTGATGTTGTAGCCGTCCTGCCAGTAGAACACCGGCTCATAGAGGAAGGCGTTGGTGGAGACGGTCATGAACATGGCGCCATACCGGATCTTCAGGCGCGCCATCTCGGCCTCGTGCGCCGCGTAGTACTCCGACAACTCCTTGCGGAAGGCGGCGACGCGGGAAAACGGCAGGATGCCGTGGACCGGGACCCAACGCTCGCCGAGTGGACTGCGAACGTTGTAGAGCGGCATGAACGGCATGGCGTTGGCGACCGTGGGTACGGTGGCGGGCACCTCGGCCCCGTGCGGTTGCAACGCTGCGCGCAGTCGAGCCACCGCGGCACGGCAGGAGGCGTCGTCGAGGCCATCGACGATCCAGTGTGCTGAAAACACCGCACCTTTTAGAAAACCACGTCCCGCGACCGCCATCTTCACCATTTGGCCAAGACCATCGAGCACACCGCGGGAGGTTTTCCACACCGCAAGGGCCGACTGGATGGCCGTCGCGGCATCCGCCTTGCCGAGTTGTCCTTGCTGCAGCGCGGGGTCAAGGCCGAAGTTGGTGAGGTTCAGCCCTTCCTTGGCCGCAGCTTCCATGCCGGCCGCCATGGCCTCGAAACTGCGAAAGCCGAACGACAGGCCCATCACGTGACTGTTGCGACGCATCAAGCGCAAGGCCACGGCGGTTTTCACCCCGAGCGCGCCGCAGTCGCCCATGAAAATCCCCGTGAGATCCGGCCCATACGAGCGAAGGAAGGGCACGCCATTGGCGGCGCCCCAGGATCCCGTGCGTATCGTTTCGCCGTTGGCCAGGACCACCTCGACGCCGAGCGTGGTTTCCCCCGACACGCCGAATACCCCCGTACCCCAGGTCACGCTGTTCTGCGACAGGGAGCCGCCGACGGTGGCTGCGAGTCCGGAGAACGGGCCGTAGAACGGTGTGCGCAGGCCTTTGGCGGCGAGAGTCTCGTTGAGCATCGCCCAGGTCACGCCCACCTGCACTACGACATACATGTCGCGCTCGTTGATTTCGAGAATGCGATTCATCCGCGAGGTGTCGATGCTGACCGAACCGGCTTCGGCGGGTGCATACCCGTCGGTATACGACGCTCCGCCACCGCGGGGCACCACAGCGACACCACTGGCCGTGCACAGTTGCACAAGTTGGGCGACGTCGGCCGTGCTCGAGGGCCTGACCACCACCAGCGGCAACTCGCCGGCGTGGTAGATGTCGGTCGAGTAGAACGCTCGCTCGGTGGCGTCGGTCAGCACGTGCTCCTTGCCGAGCAGCGCCTCGAGTTGGCCGACGAGAGGGGATGAGGCAGGACGAAGTTCCGCATTCATGGTGGCATCCTCCGTGTCAGTCAGCGATTGCCGACCTTGTGCTGATGAGGGGGGTCACGCTGCTGATCGGCGAAGGTCTGGCGGATCTTTTGCGCCGTATCACGCAGCTTAGGCAGGAATCGCTCGAGCGCGAGTTTTAGTGGTACGGCCGTGCCACTGAAGCGGATCGACACCGCAGCGAGCACGCGATCGTCGATCATGATCGGCACGGCCATGCTGATCTCATCCGAGACCCGGCGCGGGCGCACGGCGGTGGCGTAGCCCTGCATCCGTGCATCGTTGAGCATCTTCATCAGTTCGTTGCGATTCTTGGCGAGGTTGTCCTCGTCCTTGTTCGATCGACCGAGGATCTCGAGCAACGATTCCCGTTGCGTCGGCGGCGAGAAAGCGAGGTACACGCGCCCGGAGGACGAGGTCAGCAGGGGCACGCGAAATCCGGCCGAGTAGCGCTCCACCGCCAGCGGACTGCGGTGG
Organism: Gammaproteobacteria bacterium; assembly: GCA_010029775.1. Taxonomy (GTDB): domain Bacteria; phylum Pseudomonadota; class Gammaproteobacteria; order Steroidobacterales; family Steroidobacteraceae; genus UBA964. Next base: position 1,001 of record RGWK01000010.1, on the reverse strand, counting down.
TCGGTGGTCTCGCGGACCATCATTGAGGTCCCCGAGAGCGAGGCGATCGCCACCGGCCAGACAATATCCTTGCCGAGTTCGTTGATGTACGGGCGAGCAATTTGCGTCACCCACGCCTCGTCGTCGTAACCGTCCGACAAGCCGCGAACCATGATCGTCAGTCGATAGCGATCATCCGTCGCGTCGCGGTACACGAAGCCCGCGTGACTCAGCGTTTCAAGAATGCGGTAGGTCGTGGTACGTGGCAGGCGTATTTCCTGTGCCACCTCCGAGACCGTAGCGCCGTTGCGCAGGTTGAGGACGGTGAGTGCGTCAAGCCCACGAATGAGCGCGCGAATAGGCCGCGTGGATTCCATCGAGTCGATCCCCCAGAAAGACGGTCAGTGAAGCCCCGAAGTCCGAGTGTAGGGGGCTGTCCCTGCGATGTCCACCTACCGGTCGGGGAACCGCCAGTTGGATTCGAGGCGGCGACGGCGCTCTACCTTGTGGCCATAATCGGTCGGTCATTTTCGGGGGGGACCATGACCGATTCACTCGGCTACCGCATGAAGTTCGGTGTGGTGGCACCGTCGACCAATACCAGCGTGCAACCCGAGTACGACGACATGCGTCCCGCGGGCGTCACGAATCACTTCTCGCGCATTGTCATTCCCGACACCCGTGTCACCAACGACGAGGAGTTCCTCGTCATGATGAACAACATTCGCGGTGCGACCGAGAGTGCGATCGACGCGGTTATGACCTGCGCACCGGGCTACGTGATCATGGGTATGTCGGCCGAGACATTCTGGGATGGCGCGGAGGGCGCCGACGCGCTGCATCGGCGAATGGAGGCCAGGGCAGGGGTCGGAGTCGGTTTAGGTTCGCATGCGGTGCTTCAGGCGCTGCGCTGTTATGGCAGCAGTATCAAGCGAATCTCGGTGATCACGCCGTACATGCCGGTTGGCGATGCCATGGTGCACAAGTTCTTCACCGACAACGGCTTCGAGATTCACGCACTC
>RGWK01000090.1 GCA_010029775.1 Gammaproteobacteria bacterium | reverse complement strand
TGCCTGCGATGCGCGAATGGTACGACGCAGCGCTGCGTGAACCGTGGCGTGAAGCCAGTCACGAAGAGGATATTGTGCGGGTAGCTGCCTCGATCACGGAGCTGCGACATGGATAGACGTGATTTTCTGACCGTAGCCAGTGCCACCGCCGCAGGCGGTACCGCCCTTGGTACTGCGGAGGCCAGCACCACCTCGGCACAACGCGGCGCGCGGCCGTCCGCGCGCGAGCGCTCGCGGGTGTGGCGCATCGGGACCCCACCCTCGATCGGCAACTTGCAGTTGACCCTGCGCGACACACCGCTGCCGCAACGTGGCGAAGTGCTGGTGCGCGTCGTAGCAACCTCCATCAACGCTCGCGATCGCGGCATCGTGGCAGGCTTCTTCCCCATCGGCGCAAACAAGGCGTCGATCCCACTGAGTGAGGGTGCGGGCGAAGTCATCGCCGTGGGCGACGGTGTCGACGAGGTGGCCGTAGGTGATCGCGTCACGAGTTGTCATTTCCCGGACTGGACCGAAGGTCGGTGGCGACCCTCGGTGTACGAGCGCGACATCGGTAACACACTCGACGGCTGGCTCGGTGAGCGGGTCATCCTGCCGGCACGCGGACTCGTGCGACTGCCCGCCGAGGTCAGTTACGAGGCCGCTGCGACGCTCGCCTCGTCGGGCGTCACGGCCTGGCACGCCTTGTTCGAAGTGGCTCGACTACGGCCCGGTCAGACCGTGCTGTCCCTCGGCACCGGTGGCGTCTCGACGATCGGCATGCAGCTTGCCAAGCAGGCCGGTGCGCGGGTCGTGGTCACCTCCTCACGCAACGACAAACTCGCGCGCATGCGAGAACTCGGCGCGGATCTCACCGTCAATTACCGCGACACGCCGGCCTGGGGTGCTCGTGTGGCTGACCTCACGGGCGGCGGGGTCGATGTGGTGCTCGAAAACGTCGGTCGACCGACGCTCGATGAATCGATGAATGCCTGCGCTCCCGGCGCCTGCATCGTGATGATCGGGACCGGACCCTTGCCGAAGGAGTTGCCGAAAATGCCAGGGTTCTACCAGAAGAACCTGATGCTCAAGGCCATCAGCAACGGCAGTCGACAAATGTTCGCCGACCTGCTCGGTGCCATGGCCGCCACGCGCTTGCAACCGGTGATCGACAAGACCTTCGCCTTTGAGGAGGCGATCGCCGCGTTTCGCGAGATGGAAGCCGGCGATCACATCGGCAAGGTGCTGATCCGTCACCCCTGAGGCGACACCGTCACATCTGCGGTCGGGCCTCATTGCGCGGGGTGATCGCGCAATTGCCCAGCATCCACTTCAGATTGATGGCGATGCGTTCGGCATCGGGATCGGTGAAGGCATAGCCGTGCTCCTTGATGCTGCCGTCAGGCAGCCGTTCAAGCACCGACAACACCAGCGAATTGCGATTGAAGTAGTCGTTGGCCTCGTTGAGCACATGCCAGGTAACGGCACGCAGGTTCAGAGCGATTTCGCGCGACTCAAGACCACGCGCCGGCACCGCACTCGAGCGGAACCAGTGCGTGCCACCCTTGTCGTTCAACAGGATGTGGTCGAAGCGCTCGAAAGGCACGTCGACACCACCGCCGACACCCGGCACGTCGGCATAGCAATGGAACACCCTCGCCCGCTCAAGCCAGAAGGGCTCGCCTGAGGCAACGCCGCTAATGCGCTTGCCGGTCTTGATCACCCACTTGTGATCGTGAAACCAAAGACTGGTCTGCGAGAGCGAAATCTCGTTATCGGTGTACACCTGCTCGCCGTCCCACTCGAACTTGCAAGCCTTTGCAGGCTGCACACCGCGATAGTGATCGGCGCGGCGTTTGAAGAGGTAGTCGCAGCCTTCGGTACGCCGCAGATCGGCCGGACGCAGGGTTGCGAACTCGGCAGCGGTGATCTCGCCTTGCATACGCAAGTAATGGCGCATCGTGACCTCATCGGCAGCGGGGCCCGCGCTCAGAGTGGCAATGCGCCAAGACGACGAAGGTCCCTGGTCCGTCTCGGTACGGTTCACCCACAGAAACACATAGCGACCGAAGTTCGGTGCCTCGATACGCGTAATGGTCGTCGACATGCGCGGATGTCGATCCGCCTGAGGCAGCTTGCGACGCCCATCGAAGTAGCTTTGGTTAACGTTGTCGTAAAGCCCGGGTAACAACTCCGCCATCACGCGAAGATTCCGCTCGCCAGGCGTCGAGTCCTGTCCCTGCGCCAGCGCTCGCGGTCCGCCCAAGGCGGTGCCCAGAGCCGTGCACAGCACAACCCCCATCATCAGCAGTCTTGTGTATCTCATGGACCGATCATGCCCGAGGTCCGCGCGGTGTGCGAACATGACGTCATGAAACGACCTCTCTTCGGGCTGTCGCCCCTGCTCTTCTGCGCACTATTCTTCCACGTGCTGCTGGCCGCGCCGCTTCGCGGCGCGCCGGCGGCCATCGCGATTCCCGATGATCATGGCGCTGAAGTCGCCGAGGCTGTACTGCGCGAGGGCGGCAACGCCATCGATGCAGCCGTCGCTACCGCCTTCGTGCTCGCGGTCACCTATCCCGAAGCCGGAAATCTGGGCGGCGGCGGTTTCATCACCCTGCATCACCAGGGAACGGACCGCTTCCTCGACTTTCGCGAAGCCGCACCCGGGCGTGCGAGCCGCGATATGTACCTCAATGCGCAGGGCAACTACATCACCGACTCCAGCCTGATCGGGCACCGGGCCGCCGGTGTTCCAGGCACGGTCGCGGGGCTGTGGGAAGTCCATCGCCAGTACGGTACACGTCCGTGGAAGACACTGCTGCAGCCTGCGATCCGCCTCGCCCGCGACGGTTTCGTCCCACACCCGCAGTTGATCGAACGCACACGCGAAGCTTTCGCCGATTACGAAGGCAAGACCAACTTTCGCGAGTACTTCGGCAGTCTCGGTCAGAGTAATGCCGCCCAGCAACCGTTCCCGCAGCCGGAGTTGGCCACGACACTGCAGCGCATCGCCGAGCGGGGACCGAAGGACTTCTACCACGGTCGAACGGCAGACCTGCTGGTGGCCGAGATGCGCCGCGGCGGCGGACTCATCTCACATGAGGATCTGCGTAACTATCGCGCCATCTGGCGTGCGCCACTGCAGTGGTCCTGGCGCGGCTACACACTCGTCACGGCACCACCGCCGAGTTCCGGTGGCATCGCCCTGGCGCAACTGCTCGGCATGAAAGACGCGCTTGCCGCGGACTTCAAGGATGCACCGTACTTGTCGACACGCTACGTGCATCTGATCGCCGAGATCGAAAAACGCGTTTTCGCCGATCGCGCCGAATATCTGGGGGACCCCGACTTCGTCACGGTCCCGGTGAGCGAGCTTGTTGCACCGCAGTACCTGCAGCGACGCGCGCAGCAGATCAACCGCGCGGCCATCTCCTCGCCGCCCGGCGTGAAGCCCGGATTGGCAGAGAGCCTGCAGACCACGCACTTTTCGATCCTTGATGGTGCGGGTAATGCCGTATCGCTGACCTACACACTGAACGGCAGCTTCGGCAACGGCGTGGTGGTGCGTGGCGCAGGCTTTCTGCTCAACAACGAGATGGACGATTTCAGCGTCAAACCGGGCGTGCCGAATCTGTATGGCGTGGTCGGTGCGACCGCCAACGAAATCGCACCGCGCAAGCGCATGCTCTCGTCAATGACGCCAACGATCCTGCTGAAGGACGGTGTGGTGCAGGGTGTACTCGGCACGCCTGGCGGCTCAACGATCTTCACCTCGGTGTTTCAGACGCTCGTCAACATGTTCGATCACGGCATGACCGCAGCCGAAGCAGTCTCGGCGCCGCGCTTTCATCACCAGTTGCTTCCGGGCACGCTGATCATCGTCAGCCGCTGCTGCAATCTGCCCGACAAAACCCGCGCCGAACTCGTTGCGATGGGCTACGACGTGCGGCAAAACAGTTGGGAGTTTGGCGACATGCAAGTGATCCAGCGCACGGCCGACGGTGGCTTGACGGCCGCCGCAGACCCGCGCGGTCGCGGTCAGGCGCGAGTCTTTGAACTCATGCCGAGGGCGGCGAGGCCGGCGGAGCCGCGCTCTCGTCCTGCAACAGTCGCGGAGTAATCTCCACGGTCTCGAGTTCAGCGAGCTTCTCGATGTCGAGCCCCGCGTCGTAATCGCGGAAGCGGCGAGCCGTCACCATCACCCGGCTTTCGAGTGAACTCGTCGCCCGGTTGTAACCGTCCACGGCCTGGCGCAGGTTGTACCCGACCTTGGCCCAGTGATCACCCATTTTTGCGAGGCGCTCATAGAGCTCCTTGCCGAGGGCGCTGATCTGCTCGGCATTGCGCGCGATCTGCTCCTGCCGCCAGCCGTAGGCCACCGCGCGCAGCAGCGCAATCAGGGAGGTGGGTGTCGCGATCATCACGCCTTGGTCGACACCCGCCTCGATGAGGGAGGGATCCTGCTCGAGTGCCGCGCTGAAGAACACTTCGCCCGGCAGGAACAGCACGACGAACTGCGCGCTCTGCCGAATCTCTTCGGCGTAGCCCTTGCGCGAGAGCGCCGTAATGTGTGTCTTGACCGCCCTGGCGTGCTCCTGCAGGCGCAGGTTCCGCGTGGCCTCATCCGGGGCTTCGAGCGCCGCCAGATAGCCCGACAGCGGCACCTTCGAATCGACGATCACGTTGCGGCCACCCGGCAGTTTGACGATCAGATCCGGCCGCAACCGTCCCTCGTCAGTGTTGACCGACTGCTGCTCGAGAAAATCGCAGTACGCCAGCATGCCGGCGAGCTCCACCACCCGACGCAACTGGATCTCACCCCAGCGCCCACGCACGGTGGGTTGCTTCAGGGCACCGACGAGGTTGCTGGTCTCACCACGCAGCAGCACCTGCTCGCGCATCAGTTGCTGCACCTGATCAGTGAGCGACTGATAGGCGACGGCACGGACTTTTTCGATCTCCTGAACCTGCGCATCGAAGCGCCCGATCGACTCGCGGATGGGTTTCAGCGACTCGCCAATCTGCTGCTGTCGTGCCTCGAGATCCAGTTTCGCCTCTGCCTGAAAGCGCTCGAGTTGTGTGCGGGCGAGGTTGAGAAACTGCTCGTTGTTGACCTGCAGCGCCTCAGCCGACAGGGCCTTGAAGGAGTTGACCAACTGCTCGCGGGCGGTGGCGAGCTCTGCGGCTTTTTCGGCCGCCACGCCGCGCTCCTGCTCAAGCGTGGCAGACAGCGCCGCATTGCTCGCCGTGAGCTCAAGCACTCTGGCCTGCAACGCTGCAATCTGCTGCATCGTCTCGGGTGCCGGGCGCTGGCGCCCAAGGCGATATCCGATGGCGCCCCCGGCCGCCGCACCGAGCAGGAACAGCAGCAATACCGACAATGATTCGAGCACGAGCTACCCCGCAGCGTTCAGCGGCGACCCCGCGGGCCGCCGACGGCCACTATAAGTCCTTCAGGTCTCATCGAGGAAGGCGCGAAGATGCTCACCGAAGCGCTGCGGCATGACGTCGATGAAACCGTGCGCATGCTCGGGCAAATCGAGCCACCGACCGTGGCGCAGCAAGGCTAGGCCACGCGGTGACTGCTCTGCCAGATCGTCTGCGGGGTTGACGATCAGCACGGGCTGCTGAACCCGCGGCAGATCGCTGCGCAGGTCGTGGGCGAAGGCCGCGCGGTGACCCCAGTGCGCCGCCGGTCCGCCGCGCAGACCCTCGGTGAAGTTGCGGGCGAGCACCTCTCGCGGCACCTCAGGCCCGTAGAACCGCTGCAGGTTTTGCCAGGCGTCAACAAGATGGCCGCCGTCTTCGCGCCATTCGCGGGCCCCGTAGTCGCGACGCAGTTGCAGCAACTCGGCATCGGTGAATACAGGCGAGGAAATCTGCACCACCTTGCGAATCCGCGACGGCGCTTGCAGCGCAAGCACGATGCTGGTGATCGCGCCCGTGTGATAGCCGAGCACGTCGATCTGCGCAAACCCGAGGTGATCGATCAAAGACAGCATCGCACGGGCGAAACCCTCGATACCGGCGGGCTCGGGAGGCGCCTCAGATTCGCCAAACCCCGGCGTGTCGGGTGCGATGCAGATTCGATCGCGCCCCATCTCCAGCAAGGCCGCCTCAAAGATTCGCCCGGAGTTCGGGCTCATGTGCAACATCAACAGCGGCACGGAAGCAGTCGATGCAGGATCGACGCGTCGATAGTGCAGCGGGCCATAAGGTCCATCATGAAAGTCGCGCTGGATGCGCGCGACTGGCGGCGCAAAGGCTGGCGCCGACGTTGTCGCCGCCGGCGCTGGCGGCGCTACGGCGTCCGCCGGGTCCGTCTGCGGCTCATCGAGAAAATCGCGAATCAACGCCGCAGCAGCCTCCGTGCGCACATCGAGAAATCCGTGTCCCCAACCGCGGCACTCGACGAAACGTCCGCGCTGCAATAGCGACCGTGCGCGCAGCGTCGGCTCGCGCAAATCGTCATCCGGACACAGCAGCAGCACCGGCTGGCGGGTCTGCGGCAACCACTCCGCATGCTGCACGGCGAAAGCCGCCCGGTACGCGCGTGGCGCCTCGGCTTGATTCAACAGTCCCTCGGCCACCTCGCGCTGTACGAAGGCAGCCGGTGCCGCCGGGTCCTTCCAGCGCCAGTGCTCGAGCCAACGCCGGCGCAGCGCCTCACCGTCGCTGGCCCACGCATCGGCAGCCGGAACGGCGAGGCTCGCTCGTTGGCGCTCCAGCTCATCTGGGGTGTACACGGGTGCCGACACCAGCACGAGCCGGCGGATACGCGAGGATTCGCGTCGGGCCAGCGCCAGCGCGATCTTCGAGCCCGTGTGATAGCCCATGACATCGAACTGCCGGCAGCCGAAGCGTTGCTCCAGATCCGCGAGCAGATCGGCGATGCAATCGGCATAGTCTTCGATCGAAGGCTCATCGATCGGTGCGGTGGATAAACCGAAGCCCGGGGTGTCGGGTGCCACAGCGAGCCGGTCGCGCGCCATCTCGGCCAGAAAGCGTGCGTAGACCCGGGAGGAATTGGGCGACAGATGCAGACAGACGAGCGGTATCTTGGCCGATTCGTGCGGTATGGAGTCGGGCCGAATCGACCCGGGCCAAGCGATCCGCAGGTGCAAGCGTCCGTTGCGCGCGGTGACGAACTCGCGGCGCACTCCGGGTGGCGTACGCCAGAACAGCATGTCGCGTTGCACTCGCTCAGCTTCGGTCGTGCTCATGCACCACATTATCCGCCGTTCCGCCAAACACGGTACTCTCGTCACTCAGCCGTTGCGCTCGAGGACCGCTGCCCATGACTACCCGACGTCGTATCGCTCCCGCCACCGATTCCAACACCCGCTTCGATGTCATCGTCATCGGCGCAGGCTCAGCCGGTTTGCCACTCGCCATCCGCGCCGCCGAGCGCGGTGCACGCGTGCTGCAACTGGAGGCTGATCTACGAATCGGCGGTACGCTGCACTGGTCCTCCGGTCAGATCAGCGCTGCGGGCACGCGACTGCAGAAAGCGCAAGGCATCGAGGATAGTCCCGACGAGCACTATCGCGACGCGCAGCGCATCGCTCACGGCAACATCGATCCCGTTGTGTTGCGGCTGTTCGTCGATCACGCGGCAGCAACCATCGACTGGCTAATGGACCTCGGGTTCCAGCCCGCAGCGGGCACGCCGGTGGCGGGTGAAGCGCATGAGGCGTATTCAACCCGGCGGTATCTCTGGGGTCCGAATAAGGGGCTCTCGGTCCTCGAGGCGCTTCGGCCCACGCATGATCGGCTGGTACGCGAGGGCCGTATCGACCTGCGACTACAGCACCGCATGCGCTCGTTGTTGACCGATGATCGCGGCGCGGTAACGGGCGTGCGCGCCAGCACGCCGAACGGCGAGTTCGATTTCTTGGGCCGGAATGTGGTCCTCGCTTCGGGTGGCTACGCAGCGAACCAGACCCTGTGGGAAGAACTCACGCCGCAGTTTCCGCTCTGCTCG
>RGWK01000089.1 GCA_010029775.1 Gammaproteobacteria bacterium | reverse complement strand
GCATTCGCCTGCACGTAACCTACGCCCTGCAGCAGGCCGGCATCGATCAGGCGGTCACGGCCGTGGGCCAGCATCGCGCCGTTGATGTCGGAGAGCACCACGAGACCCTGTGGCCCCACTTGCGCCGCGAGGCCGCGCGACAGATCGCCGGTGCCACCTGCGACATCGAGTGCGCGCTGACCGGGACGCAGATGGGTTTGCGACAGCGTGAACTGTTTCCACAGTCGGTGCAGGCCGGCCGACATCAGATCATTCATCAAGTCGTACTTGGGTGCGACTGAGTCGAAAACGCCGCGCACCCGCCTTGCCTTGTCGGACCAGGCAACTTCTTCGAAGCCAAAGTGAGTGGTTTTGGATGCGGGGTCGGCGGACATGATCGGTGCTCCAGACGGCCCGACATTGTAGCCTCCGCCACGCATTCTTGGCCGACTGCTGGATTTTGTTCCGCGGAAGGCGTACAACCCTATTCCAGTTATCGCCTAGCCGCTCGCGGCTGGGACGAAACGGGGGGTATAAGAACTACTTAAGAAGGGACTGATGGCCGGGCGGGCTGCCCGGCCTTTTTTTTGCGCTAGCCTTTTGCGGCGGCGGCCCTTACCCGCTCGAGATACTGCTTCCATAGCGTCTCCTGATCCCGGCCGAGTTCGCGCAGGTATTTCCAGCTGTAGAGCCCACTGTCGTGGCCATCGTCGAAGATGAGTCTGACCGCGTACTGACCGACCGGCTCGACGGCCGTGACCATGACCGACTGCTTGCCGAGTACCAGCGTTTCTTGGCCGGGCCCGTGTCCTTTGACCTCTGCCGAGGGCGAATTGACCCGCAGGAATTCGAAGGGCAGTGCGTATCGTTCGCCAGCGGCAAAGGCGATTTCGAGTACGCGGGACTGGCGACGCAGGCGGATTTCGACGGGTGCTTCGTTCATGGGGTGCATCCTACGGTTCGTAGAGGTCTTGTCCACGGTGACTTTTGTCTCGACCTCTCCGATACTCGGGCCATAAGAGTGATGGTTCGACCGATTCGGGGGTTGCATGACGTCGACGGACACCTCTCATCCTGACTATTTTCATAAGGTCGTGGATTGCCAATGGGCCTGCCCGGCTCATACGGACGTGCCGGAATACATCCGGCTCATTGCCCAAGGCCGCTTCACCGACGCCTACCTCGTCAATCGTCACTCGAACGTTTTCCCGGGAATACTCGGCCGGGTCTGCGACCGGCCCTGCGAGCCTGCGTGTCGCCGCGGGCGGGTGGAGGAGAAGCCGGTCGCCATCTGCCGTCTCAAGCGCGTGGCCGCTGACCACAAAGACGACTATCGCGATCGCCTGCCGGCAATTCCGACGCAAAAGAATGGCAAGAAGATCGCCTGCATCGGGGCAGGGTGCGCGTCGTTGACTGTCGCCAATGATCTGATGCCACTCGGTTACGAGGTCACCATCTTCGAGCAGTTCGCCACCGCTGGCGGGCTGATGCGGACCAACATTCCCTCCTTCCGCTTGCCGGCCGCTGTGCTCGACGAGGAAATCGGCACCATCGTCGACATGGGCGTCGACTTGCGTCTTGGGCATCGTGTCGAGTCGCTGCGCGCGCTTCTCGAGGAAGGTGGTTTCGATGCCGTGTTCGTGGGCTCAGGGGCACCGAAAGGCAAGGAGCTGAATATCCCAGGCCGCCATGAGGCTGCCGCGAACGTGCATATCGGTATCGCCTGGCTGGAGTCGATTGCTTTCGAGCACGTGCAAAATGTCGGCAAAAATGTGCTGATCATCGGCGTCGGCAACACGGCGATGGACTGCTGCCGCAGCGCACTGCGGCTCGGTGCACAGAGCGTGAAGGTCATGGCGCGCAAGCCTCGGCAATTCTTCAAGGCCTCGGAGTGGGAGCTAGAGGACGCCGAGGCAGAGAGCGTCGAAATCGTCATCAATCGCTCGCCGAAGAGTTTCGTCCTCGAAGGAGGGCGGCTCAAAGGCATGATGTTCGAGGTCATGGAGTACGAGTTCGATGCGCGAGGGCGCATCGTTGCCGAGCGTGTGGCGGGCGAGGAGTTTTATCCCGCCGACGATGTGATCCTCGCCATTGGTCAGGAAAATGCCTTTCCGTGGATCGAGCGTGATCTCGGCATCGAGTTTGACAAGTGGGATGTGCCGAAAGTCGATCCTGTGACTTTCGAGAGCACCCGTCCCGGCGTGTTCTTCGGCGGCGATGCGGCCTTTGGCCCAAAGAACATCATCTGGTCGGTTGAGCATGGGCATCAGGCGGCGATCTCTATTCACCAGCGCTGCCTCGGCAAGCCGGTGAGCGAGCGGCCGCCGCGTGGCATGAACCTGCAAAGTCGCAAAATGGGCATGCACGAATGGTCTTACGCCAACGACTACAGCATGACCGAGCGCCGACTCGTGCCGCACGTCTCGCTCAAGGAGCGTTTCAAAAAACTCAACATCGAAGTCGAACTTGGGTTCACAGCCGAGCAGGCTGCTGCCGAGGTGCAGCGCTGTCTGAACTGCGATGTGCAAACGGTGTTCGATGCCAAGCTGTGCATCGAGTGCGATGCCTGCATCGACATCTGTCCGGTCGATTGCCTGACCATGACAGCCGCTGGTCCTGAGGAGCAGTTACGCACCCGGCTCAAGGCGCCTGCCACCAACGTCACTCAGGCGCTCTATGTCAGTGATCCGCTGAAGTTCACGCAGCGGGTCATGGTCAAGGACGAGGACGTCTGCGTGCACTGCGGGCTGTGCGCCGAGCGTTGCCCGACCGCGGCCTGGGACATGCAGAAATCCTGGGTCAAGTGGCCGCACGCGGCCGACCAGGCGGTTTGAGGCGGGAGGCGCGCATGGGCAGCGACGATAGAATCAACGATTTCGTTATCAAGATTGCCACGGTTAACGGCACCGGATCGGCCAGCGCCAACACGCTGCTGATGAAATCCATTTTCCGCAGCGGCATCCCGGTGATGGGTAAGAACTACTTCCCCTCCAACATCCAGGGTTTGCCGACGTGGTACGAGATCCGCGTCTCGAAAGACGGCTATGTGGCGCGTTCCGGCAAGGTCGACATCATGGTGTGCATGAATGCCGAAACCTACGCGCGCGACGTACGCGAGGTGGCAGCAGGCGGCTATCTGCTCTACGACTCGACCTGGCCGCGTCCTGCGCTGCTCAAGCGCGATGACGTGACGGTGATCGGCGTGCCGCTCGCGCGCCTGTGCAACGAGCACTTCAAGGGCGTGCGTACGCGCATTCTGATGAAGAACATCTGCTATGCAGGTGTGCTGGCGGCGTTGCTCGATCTCGATTTGGAGCGCATCCGCGAGTTGCTCGCCGAGACCTACGCAAAGAAGCCTGCGCTGGTCGACTCCAACATGCAGGCCATCCAGCTCGGTTACGACTACGCGCGCGAGCATTTCAGCTGCCCGCTGCCGCTGCGGGTAGCGCGCATGGACAAGACCCGCGGCAACATCATGATCGACGGCAATACCGCGGCGGCGCTCGGCTGTGTGTATGCCGGCGCAACCGTGGCAGCCTGGTATCCGATCACGCCCTCCACCTCGCTAATGGACGCCTTCAAGTCTTTCGCCGACAAGCTGCGCATCGATCCGCAGACCGGCAAGGCGAACTTTGCCTTCATCCAGGCGGAGGACGAGTTGGCTGCCATCGGCATGGTGCTCGGCGCCAACTGGAACGGTGCACGTTCCTTTACGGCCACCTCGGGACCCGGGGTATCGCTGATGAGCGAGTTCCTGGGGCTCGGCTACTACGCAGAGATTCCTGCGGTGCTGTTCGACGTGCAGCGTGTGGGGCCCTCCACCGGCATGCCGACGCGCACCCAGCAGTGCGATGTGCTGGCTGCAGCCTACGCCTCGCACGGTGATACCAAGCATGTCTGCCTGTACCCAGCCAATCCCGAAGAGTGCTTCTACATGGCCGTGCAGGCTTTCGATCTGGCCGAGCGCCTGCAGACGCCGGTGCTCGTGCTGTTGGATCTCGATATTGGCATGAACGATTGGATGTGCCGCGATCTGCAGTGGGACGACAGCTACCAGCCGGATCGCGGCAAGGTGCTTGGCAAGGAAGATCTCGAGAAGATCGACAAGTTCTACCGGTACCTCGATAAGGACGAGGACGGTATCACCTATCGCACCTTTCCCGGCGTGCATCCCAAGGGCGCCTATTTCACGCGCGGATCTGGGCACACGCAGCTCGGGACCTACACCGAAGATTCTGCCGAGTATCAGCTGGTACTTGATCGACTGTTGCGCAAGTTCGCCACGGCCAAGCGCTATGTGCCGAAACCCCTCATCGAGGGCACAGGCACTGCAAAAGCGGCGATCGTTTCGATCGGCAGTTGCGACGGGGCTGTGCACGAAGCGTTGGATGTGCTCAAGGGTCGCGGTATTCAGCTCGACTACATGCGTATCCGTGCGTTTCCGTTCGGCGAGGAGGTGGAGAAATTCCTCGCGGATCACGAGGTGTTATACGTCGTGGAGCAAAATCGCGACGCACAGCTGCGCTCGCTGTTAACGCTCGAGTCGCGGGTCGGCAAGTCGAAGCTGCGGTCATTGCTGCACTACAGCGGCTTGCCGGTGTCTTCCAAGTTCATCGTCGATGGTGTGCTCGCCGATCTGGGTGAAGGTCGTCGTGCCGTTGCGGGAGTCGTATCATGACTTTCATTCCGAAGCCAAAGATTTCGCATCCGTCGCTGCCGCGTAATGAGCTCGGTCTTACCCGTCGGGATTACGAAGGAGCGCTGTCCACGCTGTGCGCCGGTTGCGGCCACGACTCGATCACCGCGGGCATCATCGAGGCCTGCTGGGGCATCTCGGTTCGTCCGGAAAATCTCGTCAAGCTTTCGGGTATCGGCTGCTCCTCCAAGACCACCGCGTATTTCGTCAGCGGCGGGCATGGCTTCAATTCCGTGCACGGTCGCATGCCGTCCATCGCCATGGGCGCCAATGCCGCCAACCGCGATCTCTACTACATCGGTATCTCGGGTGACGGCGATTCGCTGTCGATCGGTCTCGGACAGTTCTGTCACGCCATTCGGCGCAACGTGAACATGCTGTACATCATCGAGAACAACGGCGTGTACGGCCTGACCAAAGGGCAGTTCTCGGCCTCGGCGGATATCGGTACCAAGGCCAAGAAGGGTGAAGTAAACCAGCAACCGCCCATCGATCCGGTGCTGCTGGCCATGAACCTTGGTGCGGGCTTCGTCGCGCGCAGTTTTTCGGGCGATAAGGCGCAACTGGTGCCACTCATTCAGGCGGGATTGAAGTATCCCGGCTTCGCGCTGATCGACGTCCTTTCGCCCTGCGTGACGTTCAATGATCACGAGGGCTCTACCAAGAGTTATGCCTTCACGCGCGAGAATTACGAGCCGGTTGTCGAGGCAGATTTCGTGCCCAAACAGCGGGAGATCACCGCGGACTACGCGGCGGGTGAGGCGATGAGCGTGATGCTGCACGATGGCAGCCGCGTGGTGCTGCGCAAGCTCGCTGCCGACTATGACCCGACGGACGCCCATGCCTCCTACGACTACGTGCAGCAGCACATCGCCCAAGGCGAATACCTGACAGGGCTGCTGCACTGCCGGCCGACGGTGGCCACTGAGTTCCACGCCTTGAACCGCACACCCGACGCGCCGCTTAACCAATTGCCCTTCTCGGCCCTGAATCCGGGATCCCGGCAACTCGAGAAGCTGATGGCGCGCTACCGCTGACTGTCCTACACTTGCGCCCGGCCGTCAGCGTGACGGGCAAACAGTGGAGTGGATGAGATGGGCAAGGGAGATTCCAGAAGCCGTCGCGGCAAGATCTATCAGGGTTCCTTCGGCAAGACGCGTCCGAAGGACCCGGCTCGCGCCAAGAAGCGCGCGGCGAAGAAGGCGGGTACCGCCAAGAAGTAAGTCGCGCTGCCCGCAGTGCGCGGCGCCCGCAACCTGCGGCGCCCGCAGTGTTGGCAAAAGAGGCCTGCAGGAGCGATCCTGCAGGCCTTTTCATTGGTACCGGGGTTTTACGGGACTTACGGGTTTGACATCGTCGCGGTCGCGCTGCGGCGCGCAACCGTGGCCAGCACTGCAGCCCCGAGCAGCAGTGAGACGGCCGCCAAGGCGAAGGGCGCGCCCGGGAAGTGCATCGGCCCCGAGGTGGCGAGACTAAACACGTGGGTCATGGTGAACGGGGTGACGATCGCCGTGAAGCCGACAATGCCGCTGATGGCACCCTGCAGTTCGCCTTGCGCGTTGGCCGGTACCCGCCGTGACAGCAGCGCACGCATGGAGGGCATGGCGAGGCCGATCAGGCAGGCCAACGGGACGCTGGCAAACAGCATGGTCGGCGTGTCGGCCAGCGCATAGCCGCAGAACCCGACGGAGCCCAGCACGAGCCCGAGCAGCGCCGCGCGATATTCGCCAAGTTTGCGGGTGAAGAGGCCAACTAGGCCGCCCTGCACGATGGCTGTGCCGAGCCCGAGTACCGCGAGCGAGATGCCGACGCCGCGCTCGTCCCAGTCGAACTTCGCCATGGTCATCCACGCCCAGGTGGAAGGCAGAGTGTCATGGCCGATTTGGTACATGAAAATTACGAACAGCAAGATCAGTGCGCCAGGGACGCGACCCATCGAGCGCAGCGCCCCGAGCACGGTGGCGCGACGTGCCGAAAACTCGCGGCGGTTGGCCTCGGGAAGAGTCTCACGCAGCACGGCGAGTGCGATCAAGAAATTGAGGGCCGTGAAGCCTGCTGCGGCAAAGAAGGGCACGCGCGAGCCGAAGTCGCCGAGCAGCCCACCGATCGCAGGCCCGACGATGAACCCCATGCCCCAGGCCGCACCATTCATGCCGAAATATTTGGCGCGTTGCTCGGGCGGGATGACATCGGCTACGACGGCGTTGGCAGTCGCAAACGTGGCACCGGCAATACCCGCGACGATGCGCCCGATGAAGAGCCAGGCGAGGGTGGGCGCAAAGCCCATCAGCACGTAATCGACCGCAAGGGCCGCGAGCGAGGCGAGCAGGATCGGCTTGCGTCCGTAGCGATCGCTCAGATTGCCGAGGATCGGCGAGAACACGAACTGCATCGAGGCGTATGCGAGGGTCAACCAGCCGGCGATCGGTGCCGCGTCGGCGAGACCCAGACCGGCCAGTTCCATGACGAGCTGCGGTGCGACTGGAATGATGATGCCGATGCCGAGGGAGTCGATGAACAGCGCCATCGCCACCACGGGCAGCATGCGACGGCGGGGATCTGTGGCGGTCATGTGCGGTTCTCGAGGCGGATGTCAGGCCAAGGCAGTGCGACTCAAGCCAAGGCCGCGCCGCGTGCGCTGCGATAGCGTTGGACGATCTCGAGGGCGCTGCGCGTGGGCGCCGGCAGATCGATATCGGTGGTGCTGAGTGGCGTGGTGCGTTCGCCCCAGCGCACGAGGTGTGCGCAGAAGGTCAGACCCCCACCGAAGCCGGGCATCAGCAGCAAGCCCCCTGGTCTGACGCGGCCCTCTTCGAGCGCTTCACACAGGGCAGTGGGGACTGTGGCCGCCGACATGTTGCCGTAGCGCTGCACGTTCACGTAGACGCGCTCCATTGGTACACCAGCGCGTTTGGCAACCGATTCGATGATGCGCAGGTTCGCCTGATGAGGGATGACGAGATCGATGTCCTCGGCCTTCTTGCCTGCGCGGCGCAATACATCTTCACAGGCGAGACCCATGCCGTTGACGGCCTTCTTGAAGATTTCCTGGCCCTCAAACTGCCACTCGGTACGTCCGAGTAGCCGCCCTTGGTGCACGTAGGCACTGCCGATGCCGTGGATGCGCAGGATTTCTCGCGACTCGCCGTAACAGCCGAGTTTCTCGAGGAGCAGACCCTCGTTGTCGTCGGTAGCCTGCAACACCACCGCCGCCGCGCCATCACCGAACAGCACAGCCACGTTGCGATCGTTCCAGTCGAGGTAGGGCGAGATGAGCTCGCCACCGACGACGAGCGCCGTGCGCA
>RGWK01000088.1 GCA_010029775.1 Gammaproteobacteria bacterium | reverse complement strand
AAGGGCTACTACAACCGTCCGGAAGAAACCGCGAAGGTCATGCTGCCCGGGGGCTGGCTGCGCACCGGCGATGTCGGGCGGATGAACGACAAAGGTTACGTGTTCATCGAAGACCGCAAGAAAGACATGATCAACGTGTCCGGCTTCAACGTATACCCGAACGAAGTCGAAGGCGTTGCGGTCACCCATCCGGGCGTCCTCGAGGCCGCGGCAGTCGCCAAGGCGGACGAGAAGTCGGGTGAAGTTGTCGCGCTATTCGTCGTGCGCAAGGATCCCTCGCTCACCGAGGAAGAGGTGATCGAGCACTGCCGCACGGCGCTCACCGGCTACAAGATCCCGCGTCATGTGTACTTCCGCAAGGAATTGCCGAAGACCAATGTCGGCAAGATCCTGCGCCGCGAGTTGCGCGACGAAGCCCAGAAACTCTGAGTCCGCCGTCGCGCAGGCGGCGGTGTCAGGACCGGGCGTCGGGATTGAATAGGCGCCGGTGCTCGACGATCGCGTAGCGATCGGTCATCCCGGCCACGTAATCGGCAACGACGCGTGCACGCGCGGCCTTGCCGCCGCTCTGTTCGGCCTGCGCCGCTGCCGCACGATGCTCGCCAGGCAGCAGATCGGGGTCTTCCAACAGCACCGCGAACAATTCCTTGAGTACGCGCCGCGCTTTGTTGGTCATGCGCAGCACACGATAGTGCCGATACAGCGCTTCGTTGAGGAAGCGCTTGAGCTCCTGGTGCTCCGCATGCACGGTCTCGCTCATCGCGACGAGCGGTCGTGACAGCCCGCGAACAGCGTCGATATCGCGCGGCGCGGCCGCCGCGAGGTTGGCGGCAGTGGTCGTGATCACATCGGCAACGACGCGGTTGATCATGCGACGGATCGTCTCGTGGATCACGCGCCGACCACCGAGTTGCGGGTACTGCCGACGAACCTCCGCATGGGCCCTGCCGAAGAGGGTGAGTTCGCACAACGAATCGACCTCGAGCAGACCGGCGCGCAGGCCGTCATCAACGTCGTGGTTGTTGTAGGCGATGGCGTCGGCCAGGTTCGCGAGCTGCGCTTCGAGCCCGGGCTGACGGCGTTGCAGGAAGCGCTCGCCGAGGGCGCCGAGTGTGCGTGCATTGGCTGCAGAACAATGTTTGAGAATGCCCTCGCGCGTCTCAAAACACAGGTTCAGACCCGGGAACTCCGCGTACCGCTCCTCAAGCAGATCGACTACCCGCAGCGATTGCAGGTTGTGTTCGAAACCACCGTAGTCGCGCATGCACTCGTTGAGCGCATCTTGTCCGGCGTGACCGAACGGCGTGTGGCCCAGATCGTGGGCAAGACAGATCGCCTCGGTCAGAGTCTCATGCAGACCGAGGGCGCGCGCGATGGTGCGGGCGATCTGCGCAACCTCCATGGAGTGCGTGACGCGCGTGCGATAGAGGTCGCCCTCGTGATTGACGAACACCTGGGTCTTGTAGACCAGGCGTCGAAAGGCATTCGAGTGGATGATGCGGTCGCGATCGCGCTGGAATTCACCGCGCCATTCGGGCGGCGGCTCGACATGCACCCGACCGCGACTGCGCGCGTCGTCGGCCGCATAGGGCGCAAGCACGGAATCACCGCCGGCGAGTGTCATCCGAAGTGCCTCTGCAGCGTTCTGTCGAGCGCGGTCGCCGGATAGTCGGCGGTAACGAACGCGGCGCCGATGCCGCGCATCAGTACGAAGCGCAACTGTCCGGCACGCACTTTCTTGTCGAGCGACATCGCCGCGCGGGCCTCGATCGCAGGAACCTCGGCCGCATCCGTGCGCAGTCCGAGTCGCCGCAGCAGCGCCGCCAGCCGTGCCACCTGGGCCTCGGGCATCCAACCGGCTTCGGCGGAGAGCGTCGCCGCCATCAGCAGACCCGCGGCCACGGCCTCCCCGTGCAGCCAGCTGGCGTAGCCCGTCACGGTCTCGATGGCGTGCCCGAAGGTGTGGCCGAGATTGAGCAGCGCCCGATCGCCCTGTTCGCGCTCGTCGCGCGCGACGATAGCGGCCTTGATGGCGCAGGAGCGGTGCACAGCGTGCGTGAGCGCAGCCGAATCGAGCGCCAGCAACTGCGCGGCATTGGCCTCGATCCAATCGAAGAATTCCGCATCGCAGATCAAGCCGTACTTGATGACCTCGGCGAGACCCGCGCGCAGCTCCCGCGGCGGCAGCGTGCGCAACGTTGAGATGTCAGCGATGACCGCCTGCGGCTGATGAAACGCACCAATGAGATTCTTGCCGCCTGGATGGTTGACGCCCGTCTTGCCGCCCACGGACGAGTCGACTTGCGCGAGCAACGTGGTCGGAATCTGTACGAAACCCATGCCGCGCTGGTAGCAGGCGGCGGCAAAGCCGGTCAGATCGCCGACGACACCGCCGCCAAGCGCGACGAGCAGATCGTCGCGACCGAAGCGGTGCTCCACGAGCGCATCGATGATGCGCGAGAAGGTGGCGAGCGTCTTGTGCGCCTCGCCGTCGGGCAGGACGATGTTGTGCGTTTCACGACCCGCACGCGCGGTGTGCACCGCGGCCGCGTAAAGAGGGGCTACGGTGGTGTTACTCACGATAGCGACTTTGCGCGCTGACAATACGCCGGCAAGCCAAGCTGAATCGGCAAGCAAGCCCGCACCGATGTGGATCGGATAGGAACGCTCACCGAGATCGACCAACAGCGTTGTCATGGCTGCTCGAGTATACGGTGCGCGGGCAACTGCCCGAGGATGCGGGCGACCACCGCGGCGACCCGGCTGCCGTCGGTGCTCACGGTGAGATGCGCGACCCCCTCGTAGAGCGGCGCACGCTGAGTCATCAGCGCGGCGAGTCGTGCTGCCGGATCTTCAGTGCCGGCAAGCAGGGGACGGTTCGTCCCACGCCGCACTCGCCTCGCCTGCTGCGCCACCGAGGTCTTCAGGTACACGACGGTGCCGTGGCTGCGCAGCGCGTCGCGATTCTCGGGCAGCAGCACGGCACCCCCTCCCGTCGCCAGCACGATGCCACGCCGGGTGACCAGATCGGCAATGGCCTCGCGCTCGCGGGCGCGGAACCCGGCCTCGCCTTCCTTGTCGAAAATCAGCGGAATATCGACGCCGGTGCGTTGCTCGATCTCGGCATCCGAATCGACGAACGGCAGCCCGAGCGCCCGGGCGAGTTGCTTGCCCACCGCGGTCTTGCCCGACCCCATCGGACCCACCAGAAAAATGTTACCTGCCTCGTCCATCGTCTCTCGCCTGACTGCCGCTGCAAGCCTACCGCAGCCGGTGCCGCCGCAGGGGGTTCGGCCCGCAGCGGGTGCATTCCGGTAACATGTCTGCCCTCGTGAAGTACTTGCCCAAACTCGTCTATTGGCTCGCGGCACTGCTGCTTGGCGGGCTGATGTTCATCGTCGCCGGCATCGCCGGCGCCTACATCTACCTGCAGCCCTCGCTGCCCAGCGTCGAGGCCATGCGGCGGATCGAGCTGCAGGTGCCGCTACGGGTCTACTCGAGCGACGGGCAGGTGATCGCGCAGATCGGCGAGCAGCGGCGCAACCCGGTGAGCTACGAGCAGATCCCTGAGCTCGTCAAGCAAGCCTTCATCGCCGCCGAAGACGATCGGTTCTTCCAGCATGCCGGGTTCGATTACCAGGGCATCCTGCGGTCGATCATCGTCAATCTGATTCCCGGCTACCGTCTCGAAGGCGCGAGCACCATCACGCAGCAGACCGCCAAGAACCTCTTTCTGACCAACGATCGAACCTGGCGGCGCAAGGGCCAGGAGATGTTCCTCACTTACCGCATCGAGCGCGAGTTCAGCAAGCAGGAAATCCTCGGGCTTTATCTGGCCGCTCGACCAGTTGACGCTCGCCGAGGCTGCGACCCTCGCGCGCGTACCGCAAGCGCCCTCGCGCTATAACCCGATCAACAATCCCGAGGCCGCCGCGCAGCGCCGCGGCTACGTGCTGCGGCGCATGCGCGAACTCGGCTACATCGACGAGCTGACCGAGCAGCGTGCTGCGGCCGAGGTCGTGCAGGCGCGGATGCACGCGCAGTCCTTCGATGTCGAGGCGCCGTATGTCGCCGAGATGGCGAGGCTCGAACTCGTGCAACGCTTCGGGGCGGCCGCACAGAATGAGGGATACCGGATCTACACGACCGTGGACTCGGCCAAACAGACGGCTGCCAATGCGGCCTTGCGCGCCGGACTCATCGACTACGACCGTCGGCATGGTTGGCGCGGCGCCCGAAGCAAGGTGGATCTGCCGGCCGAGGAGACGGCGGCCGCCCTCGAAGAACTGCTCGATGAGGCCGTTGCCACCGGCTCGCTCATCCCGGCTGTGGTACTCAAAGTCGAGCCGCGTTCGGCACGCGTCTATGTGCGCGGTAGCGGCTTTGCCGAGATCGGCTGGGAAGGACTCTCGTGGGCCCGCCGCAAGCAGGGCAAGACGCTCGGTGCAGCACCGAAGAGCGCGAGCGATATCCTCGCGCGAGGCGATCTCATCCTTGTCACAAGCGAGCTGGCGGAGACAAAGCCCGACAGTGCGAGCACGCAGCCGCCCGCGCAGCGCAGCCTCGTCTTCAAACTCGCGCAAATCCCTGAAGCTTCGGCCGCACTCGTCGCGCTGTCGCCGGACAACGGTGCGATCAAGGCACTCGTTGGCGGCTTCGATTATTTTGATCAGGCCAATGGCAAGTTCAATCGCGCCATTCAGGCCAAGCGTCAGCCCGGCTCCGGGTTCAAACCCTTCCTCTACTCCGCAGCGCTCGACAACGGCCTGACACCATCCTCGGTGGTGCTCGATGCGCCCTTCGTCATCGACGATCCCAACATGGAGGAGGCGTGGCGACCGGAAAACTCAAGCGGCGATTTTGGCGGTCCGACGCGCCTGCGCGAAGCACTCGTCAAGTCACGCAACCTCGTGTCCATCCGCGTGTTGCAGGCGATTGGCATGGAACCTGCGCTCACTTACGCGCAGCGCTTCGGCTTCGAGCGCGCGAATTTGCCGCGCAATCTGACGCTCGCGCTCGGCACCATGAGCACCACGCCGCTGCAGGTCGCCGCAGGCTATGCGGTGTTTGCCAATGGCGGCTACCGGATCCAGCCCTATTTCATTGAACGTATCGAGGATCCGCAGGGCAAGGTGGTATTCCAGGCTGCACCTCGTGTGGTGGCGCCGGAATGCGATGTCGCCGTACCTGCCGCCAGCAGCGTCGATGCACGCGGTCTCGAGGAGGAGACGCCGGTCGCTACAGCAGTGCCCCGCGCTTGCACGCGTGCTGCGACCGAAGTCGCACCGCGCGTCATCAGCGCACAGAACGCCTGGCTGATGACCGACATGCTGCGCGAGGTCATCACGCGCGGCACGGGTCGCCGAGCGCTGGCGCTCGGTCGCAGCGAACTCGCCGGCAAGACCGGCACGACCAACGAGGCGCGCGACACCTGGTTCAACGGCTACGGCCACACGCTGGTGGCCTCAGTCTGGGTTGGTTTCGATCAATCAAAGCCGCTTGGCGAAGGCGAGGAAGGCAGTCGAACCGCGGTGCCGATCTGGGTCGATTTCATGAAAGGCGCGCTGAAGGGCGTTCCTGATCGCGGTTGGCCCATGCCGGGCGGGCTCGTCCAAGTGCGCATCTCGCCCGAGACCGGCGAGATCGCCAGCGCCGACGACGAGACGGCGATCTTCGAGACCTTCATGATGGATCGGCTGCCCACGGGCGGGCTAATTGGTGGCGAGGCAGGCATGCCAGGACAGCCGGCGAGTCCCGATGCGCCCTCGGAACCACTCTTCTAATGAAAAAGCCGGCGCCGCGAACCGAAAACCTGCGCCGCGCCCTCGCCCAGGAAGCGGCACGGGTGATGGCAGAGCACGGCGTGCGTGATTTCCTGCTCGCCAAACGCAAGGCTGCCGAGCGTTTCGGCGTGGTCGATGGCAGCGTGCTGCCGCGCAATACGGAAATCGAAGCGGCGCTGCAGGAATACCAGCGACTGTTTGGCGGCGAGGGCCACGAAGCCGCGTTAACTGCGCAGCGACAAGTCGCCCTCGATGTCATGCACCGGCTGCAGGAATTCAAGCCGCGTCTCGTCGGCGCCGTGCTCGCAGGCACGGCCACCGCGCACGATGATGTGATCCTGCATGTGTTTGCCGATCGCACCGAAACCGTCACGCTGCGTCTGCTCGAGCAACGCGTACCGTTCGAGCTCGGTGAGCGGCGCACGCGACTGAACAGCGAACGGGTGGTGAATCAGCCGACCCTACGGTTCGAGGTGGACGATCAGCCGGTCGAACTCGTGGTGTTCGGCATCGATGGCATCCGCCAGGCGCCGGTCAGCCCCATCGACGGCAAGCCGATGCGCCGGGCAGACGTGAACGAGGTCGCCGCGCTGCTGTAACTGCCCCGTCGGCGTGCCGACGACGACAGATCAGCGCTTGCCGATTGGCACGTAATCGCGCTTCGGCGCGCCCGTGTAGAGCTGACGCGGCCGACCGATCTTGTACGCCGGGTCGCTGATCATCTCTTGCCAGTGCGACACCCAGCCCGCCGTGCGCGCAATGGCGAACATCACCGTGAACATCGAGCGCGGGATGCCAAGCGCGCTGTAAATGATGCCCGAGTAAAAGTCGACGTTCGGGTACAGCTTGCGGGCGATGAAGTAATCGTCCTTGAGGGCGATTTCTTCGAGGCGCTGTGCGAGCTCGAGCAAGGGGTTGTCGGCGCGACCCATCTTTGCGAGCACCTTGTGGCACATCTCGCGGATGATCTTGGCGCGCGGATCGAAGTTCTTGTAGACGCGATGGCCAAAGCCCATGAGCCGAACATTGCTCGACTTGTCCTTCACCTGCGCGAGGAACTTCGGGATGTTGTCGACCGTGCCGATCTCCTCGAGCATCTCGAGCACGGCCTCGTTGGCTCCGCCATGCGCCGGTCCCCAGAGTGCCGACACGCCGGCGGAGATCGCCGCGTACGGGTTGGCGCCGGTAGAGCCCGCGAGTCGCACCGTCGAGGTGCTCGCGTTCTGTTCGTGATCGGCATGCAGGATCAGCAGCAGATCGAGCGCCTGCGCCGCGAGCGGATCGACGTGATACGGCTCGCAGGGCACTGCGTAGTACATGTGCAGCAGGTTGCTGCAGTAGTCGAGGTCGTTGCGCGGATAAATGAACGGCTGGCCGATCGAGCGCTTGTAGGCGGCCGCGGAAATGGTCGGCAGCTTGGCGATGATGCGGTGGGCAAAAATTTCGCGATGTCGCGGGTTATTGATGTCCATCGAGTCGTGATAGAACGCCGACATCGAGGCCACGATCGCGCTCACCATCGCCATGGGGTGCGCGTCGTAGTGGAAACCGTTGTACATGCGCAGCAGCGACTCGTTGATCATCGTGTGTCGCTGGATGTTGACGCTGAAATCGGCGAGCTGCTTGGCGTCGGGCAAGTCGCCGTTGAGCAGCAGGTAGGCGACTTCGATGAAGGAGCTCTGCGCCGCCAACTGCTCGATCGGGTAGCCGCGATAGAGCAGCACTCCGGCATCGCCGTCGATATACGTGACCTTGCTCTCGGTGCTCGCCGTGGCCATGAAGCCCGGGTCGAACGTGAACACGCCGTGTTCCTTGTTGAGGGCACCGATGTCGAGCACATCCGGGCCTATGGTGCCGGAGCGAACCGGCAGCGCGGACTTTTTCCCCGAGGCTACATCGAGCAGTTCGAATGTCTTTTTAGTCATGGGCGGATCTTTCTGCAACGAGTGGCAGAAAGTTGACACGCTCGCGTGACGGAATCAAGGCAAGCCGTCGCTATTTCGTCACTCGACCACCTTGTAGCGGTCTCCGGGGCGCAACGTGCGGTTCGGGTAAAGGCCGTTGATGAGCAGCAACTCCTCTTTCTGGAAGCGCTCCACGGGCACGTTATCCGCGTAGTCCTCGAGGCGCGTGTCGGCCGTCGCTGTGCGGACGCGAATGCGATAAGGCTCGGCGAGTGGAAACTCCGCGGGTTTCAGGCCGCGTAGCGTTTGCGCAACCGAGACGAA
>RGWK01000087.1 GCA_010029775.1 Gammaproteobacteria bacterium | reverse complement strand
GGATCATAGCAAAGCAGGATTGCGGCACTACGACGCCGGGCTCCGTATAATCCGCCGCGGTTCGGTGGGCCGTGGCAGGTCGCGAGGGGAGATCAGGGATGTCGGTTGCCTTCGTTTTTCCGGGACAAGGGTCCCAATCGGTCGGGATGTTGGCCGGGCTCGCCGAACTCCATCCGGCGGTGCGCGAAACATTCGATTCGGCCTCCAAGGTATTGGGCTTTGATCTCTGGTCCCTTGCGCAGCAGGGTCCAGCGGAAGCCTTGGCCCTGACCGAGAACACGCAGCCGGTGATGCTGGTCGCGGGTGTGGCGACCTGGCGAGTGTGGTGCCTGGCTGAAGGTCCGCGCCCCGAGTGGGTCGCGGGTCACAGCCTCGGCGAATTCACCGCGCTCGTCGCCGCGGGAGTGCTGAGTTTCGAAGACGCCGTGGGGCTCGTGCGGTTCCGCGGCGAGGTCATGCGTGATGCCGTGCCGGATGGGCAGGGTGGTATGGCCGCTGTACTGGGTCTGAGCGATGCGGATGTCGAAGCCGCCTGCGCGGAAGCCGCGGCGGGTGAGGTGGTCGAGGCGGTCAATTTCAACGCCCCGCAGCAGGTGGTCATTGCGGGGCATGCCGGGGCCCTCAAACGCGCGATCGACGCGGCCAAGGCGCGCGGTGCCAAGCGCGCGCTGCCGCTGCCGATCAGCGTCCCCTGTCACAGCAGTCTGATGCAGGGTGCGGCTCGCCAACTGCGCGAGCGGCTGCAAGCAGTCACGCTGTCGGCACCGACGCTGCGATTTATGAGCTCGGTGGACGCCGAGGAATATCGCGACCCGGCCGCCATTGCCGATTTGTTGTATCGACAACTCGCGAGTCCCGTGCGCTGGGTCACGACGGTCGAGTCGTTGCGAGGCCAGGGCGTGCGGCAATTCGTTGAATGTGGGCCGGGAAAAGTTCTGGCGGGGCTCGTGAAGCGCATAGATCGCTCCGGAGAGATCAGCTGCTTCGCACTTGAAGATCAGCCGTCGATCGAGTCGGCGCGCACCACGCTGGTGGCAGGCGCCGAGTCGCCCGGCGCGACGCTCTGAAGGGGGTAATCGATGAACACGGTGTTTACGGCTAACGCACTGGCCGGCCAGACGGCGCTAGTCACGGGCGCCTCGCGCGGCATCGGCCGGGCGATTGCGTCGGCATTGGCTGCGGCGGGTGCGCGCGTGATCGGCACGGCCACGCAGGCCTCGGGCGCCGAGGCGATCAGTACGGCGCTCTCTGCCGTGGGCGGTCGCGGTGCAGTGCTCGATGTGGCGGATGCCGCATCGGTCGATGCGCTGCTCGCTCAGCTGGACGCGACAGGTGAAATGCCCGGCATCCTCGTCAACAACGCGGGGATCACGCGCGACAATTTGCTGGTGAGGATGAAGCCCGAGGATTGGGACGCGGTCATCGCCACGGATTTAACTTCGGTGTTCCGGCTTAGCCGAGGTTGCTTGCGGCACATGATGAAGCAGCGGTTTGGCCGCATAATCAGCATCACCTCGGTGGTGGGGGCTATGGGCAACGCGGGGCAGACGAATTACGCCGCGGCGAAGGCGGGGGTGATCGGATTCACGAAGTCGCTGGCCAAGGAGGTCGGCAGCCGCCAGATCACGGTGAACGCGATCGCGCCCGGGTTTATCGACACCGACATGACTCGCGCGCTGGAGCCCGCACAGCGAGAAGCGCTCGCCGCAGGGATTCCGCTGGCGCGGCTCGGGGAAAGTGAGGACATTGCGGCGGCAACCGTGTTCCTCGCGTCCGTCGCGGGGGGGTATATCACCGGGCAAACCCTACATGTGAACGGCGGGCTGTACCTGTCCTGAAGTGTTTTTCCGCAACATCGTTGCTTTTTTTATACAAAACAAACTGTTAGCCATCACGGATGGCATCAGTGGTCGATCCCGCCTACAATGCGCGTCCGGCTGCGCCCAGGGCGGGTCGGGCCATACAGGTCGTCAAGAGGACATTTAACAGATGAGCACTGTCGAACAACAAGTCAAAGCCATTGTCGCCGAACAGTTGGGTGTGAAACTTGAGCAAGTCACCAACACCGCTTCGTTCGTCGACGACCTCGGTGCCGATTCGCTCGACACCGTGGAGCTCGTGATGGCTCTTGAAGAGGAGTTCGAGACCGAGATCCCGGACGAAGACGCCGAGAAGATCACGACGGTCCAGCAAGCGATCGACTACGTCACGGCGCGCCGCAAGGCCTGAGCCGTTCGACTCTGACGCCGGGGTCGGCCTTGCGCCGGCCCCGGCGTTTTATTGATCCGTCCGATACGTTCCTGAGATGAGGCGTCCGTGAGCAAGCGTCGCGTTGTGGTCACTGGTCTAGGCATCGTCTCCCCGGTGGGCAGCACCGTGGCGTCTGCGTGGGACTGCGTCTTGCGTGGCGAGAGCGGCATCGGGCTCATCACGCGTTTCGACACCACCCAGTTCGCAACCCGCATCGGCGGCGCCGTGCGAGGCTTCGATATCGATGCCTACATGAGCCCGAAGGAAGCGCGGCGCATGGACGAGTTCATCCATTACGGGGTGGCCGCAGGTGTGCAGGCCGTGCAGGATTCCGGACTCGATTTTGCGATGGAGGACACCAGTCGGTGCGGTGTCATCTCGGGCGCGGGCATTGGCGGCCTCGCGACGATCGAATCTGAATTCGAAGCGTTCCAGACCACGCAGAGTCCGCGCAAGATCTCGCCATTTTTCATTCCCGCCTCGATCATCAACATGATCGCGGGGCACCTGTCGATCCGCTACGGGCTGCGTGGACCCAACCTCGGGGTCGTCACGGCCTGTACGACCTCGACCCATGCGATCGGGCTCGGCTATCGCACCATCCAGTACGGTGACGCCGACGTCATGCTCGCGGGCGGCGGCGAGATGTCGACCACCCGGCTCGGCATCAGCGGCTTCTCGCAGGCCAAGGCGCTCTCGACGCGCAACGAGTCGCCCACCGAGGCCTCGAGGCCTTGGGATCGTGATCGCGACGGATTTGTGGCGGCGGATGGCGGCGGCGCGATCATGCTGGAGGAGTTCGAGCACGCGCGGCGTCGCGGCGCCCGCATCTATGCGGAACTCGTCGGTTTCGGCATGAGCGGCGACGCGTACCACATCACAGCGCCACCGGAAGATGGCGCCGGGGCGCGGCTCGCCATGCAGAACGCGCTGCGTGATGCGGCCGTTGATCCGACCGCCGTGCAGTACCTCAATGCCCATGCGACGTCCACGAACCTGGGCGATCGCGCCGAGACGGTTGCGATCAAGAGCGCCTTCGGTGAGCACGCGCGAACGCTCGCCGTCAGCTCGACCAAGTCCATGACCGGGCACCTGCTTGGGGCGGCGGGAGTGGTCGAGGCCATCCTCACGATCCTGGCGATCCGGGACCAAGTGGCCCCGCCCACGATTAACCTGCAGAACCCTGATCCCGAGTGCGACCTCGATTACGTGCCGAATACCGCACGCCCAATGAACATCGACGTGGCGGTCTCCAACTCTTTCGGTTTTGGTGGCACGAACGGCACGCTGGTCTTCCGCAAGTTCCAGGGTTGAGTCGCACGGTCGCGTGGCGGCCGATTACACTGCACGAGTGCGCGCGATACGCCTCCTCATCGTTCTGCTGCTCGCTGGCCTGACGCTCGTCGGGGCTGCGAGCTTTTGGTGGCAGCGGGCGCTGCAGGCACCCGGGCCGCATACCGAGGCCATCCTGTTGACCGTCACGCCCGGCGAGAGCGTGCGCAGTGTCCTTACGGATATCTCGGCGCAGGGCGGCTTTCGTTACCCCGGACTCGTCGATCTCTGGGTCCGGCACGTGGTTCGACCGCGGGTGCAGGTCGGGCGCTATGCCATCGTTGCCGGCGCCTCCGCCGCGCAGATCCTGCAGCAGTTGGCCGAGGGCAGGGTTCTGCTCGAGTCACTGACCATCATCGAGGGCAGTCGCTTTCGCGATTTTAGGCGGGCTCTCGAGGCCCACCCGGGCGTTGAGGTCACCTTGCGTGGCTTAAGCGATGCAGAAGTCATGGCGCGACTCGGTCGCGCTGGCGTCCACCCGGAGGGGCGGTTCTTCCCCGACACCTACCGCTTCGCTTACGGCACCGCGGATCTCGCGCTGCTGCAGCTCGCCGAGCGGCGCATGCGGCGAGAACTTGATGCTGCCTGGCGCGAGCGCGCCGATAACCTCCCGCTTGTCGATCCAGCAGAGTTGCTGACGCTCGCCTCCATCGTCGAGCGCGAGTCGGCGCTGCCGAGCGAGCGCCCGCGCGTCGCCGGGGTCTACGTACAGCGGCTGCGACAGGGTATGCGCCTGCAATCGGATCCCACGGTGATCTACGGTCTAGGCGATCAATGGGACGGCAATATCCGCACCAAAGATTTGCGCACCGACACGCCGTACAACAGTTACACGCGCAAAGGCTTGCCGCCAACGCCGATCGCCTTGCCGGGTCTTGAGGCCTTGCGGGCGAGCAGTCGCCCTGAGATCACCGGCGAGCTGTTCTTCGTGGCCACCGGTTTGCCGGATGGTTCGCATGTCTTCTCGAAGACCTACGCTGAGCATCGCAAGGCAGTGCAGGCGATGCTCGCCCGCCAGCGGGAGCGCACGCGGGAGGGAGGGTCGTGAAGGGATGCTTCATCACCCTTGAGGGCATCGAGGGAGCGGGCAAGTCGACGTTGGCCCTTGCACTGCGCGATGCCCTGCACGCGAAGGGCCTGCGGGTCGAGCTGACCCGCGAACCGGGCGGCACCCCCCTCGCCGAGCGACTGCGTGACCTCGTGCTGACGCGCGGCGAGGAGCACGTGTCGCCCGAAGCGGAGACGCTGATCATGTTCGCCTCGCGCGCCGTGCATCTCGACAATCTCGTTCGACCGGCATTGGCTCGCGGTACATGGGTGATCTGCGACCGCTTCACCGATGCTACCCGCGCGTACCAAGGTGGCGGACGCGGCGTGCGCGCAGAATTTATTGAACAGCTGGCGCACACCGTGCACGCCGGTCTGGAGCCCGATCTGACCCTGCTGCTCGATCTGCCGGTCGAGGAGGGGCTTAGGCGCGCGGCGAGACGACGGGCCGATCGGGGCGATCATACGGATCGCTTCGAAAGTGAGACCGTGGCGTTCTTTAGTCGCGTCCGCGCGCGCTATCTCCAGATTGCCGACTCCGAGGCGCGCTGTCAGCGCATCGATGCGCTGCAGCCTGCTGCGGTCGTTCAAGCCCAAGCGCTTGAGGCGCTGTCTCGGTTGCTCGAGCAAGCCGAATGAGCGATCTGTCTCGAACCATCGCCGATCTGCCGCTGACGGCTTCGCTGCCGTGGTTGACGGCGCTGCAATCGGCTCTGGAGGACTCGATCGCGCGTGATCGACTCGCACACGCGGTGCTGATTCAGGTGAGCCCTGGGCGGGGCGGCGACTGGCTGGCACGTTGGCTCGCGGCGCGTCTGTATTGCAGCGCGGCGGCGGGGCCGCGTCCGTGCGGCGAGTGTCTTAGTTGCCGGCGCGTGGTCAGTGGCGAACAACCCGATCTGCTGCACATCCAGCCCATCGAAGACTCCAAAGAAATCCGTATCGATCAGGTTCGTGAGCTTACGACCCAGCTCGCATTGACGAGTCATGCGGGCGGTCGCAAGGTGGTGATCATTACCCCAGCAGATAAGCTCAACCGGGCCGCCGCCAACGCGCTGCTCAAAACGCTGGAAGAGCCGACCCGCGGCTCGCTGCTGTTGCTGGTCACGGGCGAGCCTTCGCGCTTGCCAGCCACCGTGCAGAGCCGTTGCATGCGGCTCGTGGCACCGCGTCCTGCGCGCGCCGAGCTCGTTGCGTGGCTGCGTACCCAGCGCAGCGGCAACACAGACTGGAACGCCGTGCTCGAAGTGCTGGGCGATGAGCCGCTGGTGGCACTCGGCGCGGAGAGCGGCACCCTCGAGGCGTTGCGCCACGAAACTCAGCGGGCGCTGGAGGCGGCAGCCCGCGGTGGTCTCGATCCGGTGGAGACGGCAGAACTCTGGGGAAAGGAGGCCTACGCCGAGCGGCTGGCCTGCATCGAAGCGTGGCTGCTGGCGCGCTTGCGCGAGTGGGCGAGTGGCAAAGCCGGCATCGCGCCGCGAGCGTGGTTCGAGGCGCTCGATGAGACTCGCGAGGCCCGTCAGTGGGCCGATACCCCAATCAACAAGCCCTTGGTGCTCGAGCGCTTGTTGTGGCGGCTCGGCAGTCTTGAATCCGCTCAGCGCAAGAGATCCCAGCCGGCATCGGGCGTGAATCGTGGCCCGTAACGCTCGGCGAGTTCCTGTAGGCGCGACACGCACTGGGCGATGCCGCGGCGCTGCGCGTCCTGCAGCGGACCGCCGCGAAACGGTGCGTAACCCGAACCGAAGATGATTCCCGCATCCACGCGCGCCGCCTCGCTGACGACGCCCTCGCGCAGACATGCCACGGCTTCATTGGCGATCGACAGCATCAAACGATCTTGCAGATCGGCCAGCACTTGTGGCGTCGCCGCTTGTGCCACGAGGACGGGCGCGGGTCGCTGCACTTTTCCGTCTTGCCAGCGATAAAAGCCTTCGCCGCTCTTGCGGCCGAGCTTGCCTTCGCGGATACGCGCCTCGATGAGTGTGAGATCGGGTATCGAGCGATTCGTGGCGCCCGCGACGATCGCACCGACGTTACGACACACGTCGAGACCCACCATATCGGACAGTTCGACCGGACCGACCGGCATGCCGAAATCGACTGCCGCTTGATCGATGGTGTCGAGCGGCACGCCATCGCTGGCCGCATGCACGGCTTCGAGCATGTACGGTGCGAGTACGCGATTGACGAGGAAACCGGGCGCGCTGCGACAGGGCAGGGGCAATTTGTCGAGTTGCCGTGTGAAGGCCACCGCACGGGCGAGAATGGCCGCTGGCGTATCGGGCGTGTGCACCACTTCTACCAGCGGCATCTGCGCCACGGGGTTGAAAAAATGCAGACCCACTAGGCGATTGGGATCACGCAGGGCACCCCGCAACGACTCGAGCTGAATGGACGATGTGTTGGTGGCGATCAACGCCTCTGCGGGCAGCTGTGCATCCAGTTGTCGATAGAGCGCTTGCTTGGCCTCAACCTTCTCGACGATAGCCTCAATGAGCACATCCGCCTCGGCAATGCCGCGCCCTTCCGCGTCGGCGCGCAGCCGGGCGAGGGCCGCGTCTCGCTTCGTAGTGTCCTTGAGCCTGCGCTCGAACAGCGGCCGAACGCGTTGGATTGCCGCATCGACGAGTGCGGCGTCGCGATCTTGCAGGGTGACCTCGAGCCCGCGCAGTGCGCACCAGGCCGCGATGTCGGCGCCCATGACGCCGGCGCCGACCACGTGTACCCGCTTCGCCGCCGGCAGAGTCTTATCGCCCAGCGTCTTCAGCTGGTCCTGCAACAGAAACACTCGCACGAGGTTGCGCGAGGTGTCGGTCAGAAACAATCGTGCGATCGAGTCGGCTTCGGCATCGTACGCCGCGCGCCCCTTGGCCCCGTACCGACTCCACAAATCGATGATGGCGTAGGGCGCCGGGTAGTGCTCGCGGCGGGCTTTGCGGGCCACTTCGCGTAGCACGCGGCGGCGAACGAACGGGCGTAGCGGTGCCATGGACAGCGCACGCAGCGTCATCGATGCTCGGCGTGGTGGCGGTTGGCGGTCAATGAATTCACGCGCACGCACGATGAGGTCTTCTCGCGCCGAACACAGGCCATCGATGAGTCCAAGTTTCAACGCGGCGGCCGCGCGGATATTGCGGCCGGTGAGCATCATGTCGAGTGCGGCCGGCGCGCCGATGAGTTGCACGGCGCGCACCGTGCCGCCGAATCCCGGATGAATGCCGAGCAGGACTTCCGGCAGGCCGAGCGACAAACGTCCATCGTCCAGGCCAATGCGATAACGACAGGCGAGGGCGAGTTCGAGGCCGCCACCGAGTGCAAAGCCCTCGATCAGCGCCACGGTCGGACACGGCAGGGCTTCCAGGGCATCGAGGACCGACTGGCCGCCAC
>RGWK01000086.1 GCA_010029775.1 Gammaproteobacteria bacterium | reverse complement strand
CTCAGCGGCCCTGGTCGAGCCAGGGCATGCGACCGCGGAGCGCGAAGCCGACCTTCTCGATCGGTCGGTCGAGATCTGCCTTGAGCATCTTGTCGTACTTCTTGCGGCCGCTGGCATTCTCGCGGATCCACTGCCGGGCAAACTTACCTTGCTGGATTTCCTTGAGAATCTTGCGCATCTCGGCCTTGGTCTGACGCGTCACGACGCGCGGACCACGAGTGAGATCGCCGTACTTGGCCGTCTCGCTGATGAACTTGTGCATCTTCCAGATGCCGCCTTCGTGCAGCAGATCGACGATCAGCTTCAGTTCATGCATGCACTCGAAGTAGGCCACCTCGGGCTGATAGCCGGCCTCGACCAGCGTCTCGAAACCCTTGACCACCAGTTCCGTGGCGCCGCCGCACAGCACAGCCTGTTCGCCGAACAGATCGGTCTCCGTCTCCTCGGCAAACGTCGTTTGCAACACACCGCCGCGGGTGCCGCCGATGCCATGCGCGTAGGCAAGGGCCTTGCCGAACCCCTTGCGGGAGGCATCCTGGTACACGGCGATGAGGCACGGCACGCCGCGGCCCTGCTGGTACTGCCGGCGGACGAGATCACCCGGACCTTTCGGTGCGATGAGCACCACATCGAGGTCCTTGCGCGGACGGATCTGTTTGAAATGGATGTTGAATCCGTGGGCGAAGAGCAGCGTCGCGCCGTTCTTCAAGTTGCCGATCACGGCCTTGTACAACGCCTTCTGGGCGAGATCCGGCGCGAGCATCGCCACAAGGTCGGCGCCCTTGACGGCCTCGGCCGGTTCGGCCACGGGCAGACCATCCTTCTTGGCCTTCTTCCAGCTGTCTCCCTTGCGTACGCCGATGACGACGTCGAAGCCGCTGTCCTTAAGATTAAGCGCATGAGCACGCCCCTGACTGCCATAGCCGAGCACGCAGATCCGTGCACCTTTCAGCGCCTTCTTGTCGACGTCCTTCTGAGAAAACAGCTTCATCTCGCACTCCCGTGTTTGCTTGCTGCGAAAACCAAAAAAAAACCCCGCATCGGCTTGCGGCCGGTGCGGGGTTCGTAGGCCTAGCAGTAGCGAGCGACCGGCGACGACCTTCGAGAGGTTGTTGCTGGGGCAAACACGCTGATCTGCGACGCGAATCATGCGCGAATGGGAGCATATCGCGCGCGGCCTTGTCAATCAGGACCGCGCGCCCTACCACGGGTCCACGCATTGGGTTTCGAGCCGTTCTCTGACGCGTTGAGTAGGGCGTTTTTCGCTACCATGAGCCCATGCCATTGGAGCTCATGTCCTCGTCGTTCACCGCCGCGCGTCCGATGACCGATTCGGCGATCACCGATCCCGGCAACGCCCTTGCCTTGCCATTGTGGTTGGTGCCGGAAAACGCGTTGGAGCGGTGGCTCGCCGAGTTGCCCGCTGCTGCCGCTTCGTGGGCCCGTGCACACGAGTTCCGCGGCGAAAGAGGGAAATTGCTGGTGCTGCCGGCTGGAGACGGGGGCGTGCTTGGGGCGGTGATCGGCCTCGGTTCGTTGCCGTCCGTCGGGGCGCTCTCGCCCTGGCATGTGGCGGGACTGCCTGAGCGGCTGCCCGCGGGTCGATATGAAATCGCCCATCGCCTGCCGCCGGATGTGGAGCGCCTTGCCGTGACCGGCTGGATGCATGGCGCGTACCGTTACACGCTCTACCGGGCAGGCGCAGCCTCGGCCGGCCGGCCGCAGTTGCAAGTGGCGGCAAGCCCGCAGCGTGCGCTCGCGCTTGCTCACGCGGAGGCCTGCGCGCTGGCTCGCGATCTGATCAACACGCCGGCAGCAGATATGGGACCCGCAGAGCTTGCGGCGGTCGCCGCGGGCTTGGCCCGGGACGCGGGTGCCGAGTGCACCGTGCTCGAAGGTAGCGAACTTCTTGAACGCAACTACCCGTTGATCCACGCCGTCGGGCGCACCAGCGCGCGAGCGCCGCGACTGATCGATCTGCGCTGGGGCGACCCCGCGGCACCGAAGGTGACGCTCGTCGGCAAAGGCGTGTGCTTCGACACTGGCGGCCTCGACCTCAAGCCCTCTGCGGCCATGTTGCTCATGAAAAAAGATATGGGCGGGGCGGCCGTGGCGCTTGGTCTTGCTCGAGTATTGATGGCGCGGCAGGCGCCGATCCGCTTGCGGGTGTTAATACCCGCCGTCGACAACAGCATCGGCGGCGATGCCTTCCGCCCTGGGGACGTGCTGCGGTCACGACGCGGATTGACCGTCGAAATCGGCAACACCGATGCCGAGGGTCGTCTCGTGCTGGCCGATGCGCTTTGTGAGGCAGACTCCGAACAGCCTGATCTGCTGCTCGATTTTGCGACGCTGACCGGGGCTGCACGGGTGGCTCTGGGGCCGGAGTTGCCGGCCGTGTTCAGCCCCGACACAAGCCTCGCGACCCAGATGCGAGAGATTGGCGAGCGTGAGTGGGATCCCGTGTGGCCAATGCCGCTGTGGGACAACTATGACGAAGAGCTCGGCAGTCGGGTCGCTGATCTGAACAACGTGGCCAGCAACGCGTTTGCGGGGGCGATTTACGGCGCGCTGTTTCTGCGTCGATTCGTATCGCCCGGGCGCGCTTGGGCGCACGTCGACCTCTTCGCCTGGAATCCGCGCGAGCGGCCAGGACGGCCCGTGGGTGCGGAGGCGCAGTGTCTGCGCCTTGCTGATCGGCTCGTGGCGGCCCGTTTCGGCTGAGTCCGCATCATCGACATGAATTGCCAACACAGTTGAGGACAACTGATCCATGAAGACGACGAAGACACGAGATCCGCGGCGCTGGTCGAAGCTGGTGGTTGACGGCGCAAAACAAACGCCGTCGCGGGCGATGCTGCGCGCGGTCGGCTTCACGGACGCAGACTTCAGCCGCCCACAGGTGGGCATCGCCTCGACCTGGGCCAATCTCACGCCCTGCAACATGCACATCAACGAGCTCGCGCGCGAAACCGAAGCAGGCGTCAACAAGGCGGGCGGCAAGGGGGTGTTGTTCAACACCATCACCGTCTCCGACGGCATTTCAATGGGATCGCCCGGCATGCGTTTCTCGCTGGTCTCGCGCGAAGTCATCGCCGAGTCGATCGAGACCGTGGTGGGAGCGGAAGGATTCGATGGCCTCGTCGCCATCGGTGGCTGCGACAAAAATATGCCGGCCTGCGCCATCGCGATCGCGCGCTTGAACCGGCCGGCCGTGTTCGTGTACGGGGGCACCATCCGCCCCGGTGCGGAGCGGCGCGACATCGTCTCGGTCTTCGAGGCGGTGGGCGGTCACGCTGCCGGCAAAGTCTCTGATGCCGAGTTGCTTGAAGTGGAGCGCACTGCGATACCGGGGCCCGGAAGTTGCGGCGGCATGTACACCGCCAACACCATGGCCTCGGCCATCGAAGCGCTGGGTCTGTCTTTGCCCGACAGCTCTGCCCAAGACGCCGTCAGCCGCAACAAAAGGGACGACTGTCGCAGGGCCGGTGAGGCCGTCGTCAAATTGATCGAGGCCGGGATACTTCCGTCGGACATCCTTACCCGCAAGGCGTTTGAGAACGCGATAACCGTGACGATTGCGCTCGGCGGTTCGACCAATGCCGTGCTGCACTTGTTGGCCATGGCCCGTGCTGCGGGGGTGCGGCTCAAACTGGACGACTTTACGCGCATCGGCAAGCGAGTCCCGGTGCTCGCCGATCTGCGCCCAAGCGGCCGGTATGCGATGTCCGAGTTGATTGCGATCGGCGGGATTCAACCGTTGATGCGCGAGTTGCTCGATCGAGGTCTGCTGCATGGGAGCTGCCTGACCGTAACCGGCAAAACCCTGGCGGAAAACTTGGCTGCCGTACGCCCGTACCCGAAGGGCCAGACCATCGTTCGCTCGTTCGACGACCCGATCAAGCGCGACAGCCATCTCGTGGTGCTTTACGGCAACGTCGCGCCTGAGGGCGCCGTGGCAAAGATTACCGGCAAGGAAGGCCTGTCTTTCACAGGTAAAGCCAAAGTGTTTGATGGCGAAGAGCGTGCGACGAAGGCCATTCTGGCCGGCAAGGTCAAGGCGGGCGATATTGTCGTCATCCGCTACGAGGGTCCGCGCGGCGGACCCGGCATGCGCGAGATGCTGAGTCCGACGGGTGCCATCATGGGCCTCGGCCTTGGCGACAAAGTCGCCTTGATTACGGACGGACGTTTTTCGGGCGGCAGCCACGGATTCGTCGTCGGACATATCTCGCCGGAGGCGGCGGTCGGTGGTCCGCTCGCGCTGGTGCGAACCGGGGATCGCATTACCATCGATGCCGTGCGTCGGCGTATCGACGTCGACGTCTCGCAAGCCGAGTTGCGAGCACGGCGCAAGCGTTGGAAAGCACCGCGCGCGTACGCGACGCGCGGTGTGTTGGCCAAGTACGCGCGATGCGTCGGCAGCGCCTCGGAAGGCGCGGTCACCGATTGATGTTCGGTGCGGGTTGTCAGCCTGCGCGGCTGCGGTTACAGTTGGGTTCGTCGGGTGGGGCGTTGACGGAAAAGGTTTCCGTCCGAATCTGGACAGCACGGATGCGGGTCGTCCCCCGACACACTCCATCGAGTGGCCACAGCGCCAGGTGTTGAGCCTGTCGTTGAGCAGCGCGCGATGGGGTGACATGGGTCTCGGTACGGCGCGCAAGCGTGCGGTATCGAGTAACGGTTGCGGATGTCATGAAAGCCGGTTAGGTTGGCGGCCCCTGATGTCCTCGACCACAGACTAGCGTCCACGAGAGAACATGGCCGTCTACGTACAACAGAACAACTCCCGGCGTATGGCTGTCTTCGCCGTCATTGTCGGTTTCCACTTGCTGCTGGTGTACGGCCTCGTGTCGGGCCTCGCACGCAAAGTCGTCGAGGTGGTCGCTCCGCCCCTCGTCACCGACATCATCGAAGAGATCAAGCCCGAGGATAAGCCGCCACCGCCGCCTCCGCCGCAGATGGAGCGTCCGCCTGTGCAGGTGCCGCCGCCCGACGTGGTGATCGATATCCCGATGGAGAGCAGCACAACCGCGATCAGCAACGTGACCGACAAGGCTGTTGCGCCGCCCGCGCCGCCAGCTCCGGTGGTCGTTGCGAGCTCACCGGCCAAGATCGGCCGTATGCCTTCGAGCGAAGACTACTACCCGGCCGCGTCCAAGCGTGCTGAAGAGCAGGGTTCCACGACCGTCAAGGTGTGTGTGGACTCGAAGGGCAAGATTATCGGTAACCCAACCGTCGTCACCTCATCGGGCTTTGAGCGCCTCGACGAGGGTGCGGTGAAGTTGGCGCGAGCCGGCCGTTATCAGCCGGGCACGTCGGGCGGTCAGCCGCAAGCCGAGTCCTGCGTTTCGTTCCGCGTGAAGTTTGAGATCAAGTAAGCGTTTCATTCCCTGAGGAAAAAATGGAAAACACAGAAGCCGCCACTACCGTCGTCGATAACCCGTATGGCCTCGGGGCCCTGTGGGAGCAAGGCGATTTCGTTGCCAAGGGCACACTGATCATCATGGTGATCATGTCGCTGACCTCCTGGTACGTCATCATCATGAAGTACATTGATCAGCGGAAGCTCATGGCTTCGGCGAAGACTGCAGAACAGAAGTTCTGGACGGCCTCGTCGATCCGCGAAGCGATCGATCGTCTGCCCAAGAACGACACGTATCGTGCGATCGCTGAGGACGGCCTGCGCGCGTCTCAGCACCACGAAGGACGCCTGACGGATCGCATCGACCTGCACGAGTGGGTGACCATGTCGCTGCAGCGCTCGGTCGACGGCGTCAGCTCGGTGTTGACGGGCGGCCTGCCGTGGCTCGCCACCGTGGGTTCGACTGCACCGTTCGTCGGTCTGTTCGGAACGGTGTGGGGCATCTACCACGCCCTCGTCGCGATCGGCGTCTCGGGCCAGGCTAGCATCGACAAGGTCGCGGGCCCGGTCGGTGAGGCGCTCATCATGACGGCCATCGGTCTCGCGGTCGCGGTGCCGGCGGTGATGGGTTACAACTGGCTGATCCGCCGTAACAAGAACGTTCAGGAAGAGCTGAGCAACTTCACCTCCGACCTGCACGCGTTCCTGGTCAGCGGCGCTCGCGTCGCCGTTCCGGCGCCAGCGGCGGCTGCCCCGGCTGCGGCTCCGGCGAAGAAGTAAGTTGTAGCTCGTTTCGACATCAAACCGGCCCGAAACAGCGGCTCGGGGTGCGGCGTCTAGCGACGTCGCACCCCGTCGGTTCGGGCCAGACGAGGAATCGAACCCATGGCGATGAGCGTTGGCTCCAGCGACGAAGATTTCAACTCAACCATCAATACGACTCCGCTGGTCGATGTCATGTTGGTGTTGTTGATCATCTTCCTGATCACCATTCCGGTGATTACCAAGACAGTGAAGGTGTCCTTGCCCAAGGCCGCCAACATTGCTACCCAAACCAAGCCTGAGAACATCACCATTGCGGTGGATCCGGCGGGCAACATCTACTGGAACAACGAGCAGGTGGGCTCGAAGGATCAGTTGATCGAAATGATCAAGGTCGAGGCCGTCAAAGATCCGCAGCCGGAGATCCATATCCGTGGCGATTCAAATGCGCGATTTGAAGATGTCGGCCGGGTGCTGTACGCCATTCAGCGCGGTGGCATCGTCAAGGTTGGCTTCATTACCGAACCGGACCGCGGCATCCGCGGGTCCCGCTGAGTTCAGGGGGAACCAAGCATGGGAATGAGTGTAGGCAGCAGCAACGATGGGGCGATGTGTGACATCAACACGACGCCGCTGATCGACGTCATGCTCGTGTTGCTCATCATGTTCATCATCACCATCCCGGTGATGACGCACGCAGTGAAGCTCGACATGCCGCGCCCGACCAATGCACCTCCGCCGCCAGTGCAGCCGGAAGTGATCGATATTGAAATCGACTTCGACGGGACCATCGTTTGGAATGGCACAGCCATTTCGGATGTGGCGGTGCTCGAAAAATACTTCCGCGTCGAGTCGCAGAAGGATCCGCAACCCGAGTTGCACATGCGCCCGGACAAACGCGCCAAGTACGATACCGTCGCCAAGGTGCTCGCCTCGGCGCAGCGCAACCGCATGAAGAAGATCGGTTTCGTGAACGTGTCGGAGTTTCAGGACTGAGGCGCGTAATCGCGTGTTGATCCTGTAAGGACAAAACCCTCGCCGCATTCGTCTGGATGCGGCGAGT
Organism: Gammaproteobacteria bacterium; assembly: GCA_010029775.1. Lineage (GTDB taxonomy): Bacteria > Pseudomonadota > Gammaproteobacteria > Steroidobacterales > Steroidobacteraceae > UBA964. The sequence continues at coordinate 871 of RGWK01000086.1, read as the reverse complement.
TTTTTTTAGGTGTTCCACTGGGGCCATTTCGGCCACGCTCGAAGAGGATAGTCATGAGGAAGTCAGTCGGATACGTCGCGTTTGTCGCTGCAGCGCTTGCACTGTCTGTCGGTGCTCCGGCCCGCGCGGAAAAGGTCAGCCCGGCGATTGCCAAGACTCTGCAGGCTGCCCAGAACGCCAGCAAGGCTCGAAAGTGGGGCGAATGCCTTTCAAACCTGCGCACCGCGGACGCGGCAGGCGGAAAGACCGCGTACGACAGTTTCATCATCAACGAGCTGACAGCCTTCTGTGCCTTGAGCTCGAACGACATTGCCACGGCCACGCGCGCATATGAAGCGAATCTGACCTCGCCGTACGCCGCGGACAAGATCGCCCAACGTACGCGCGATCTGACCAAGATCTACTTCAATGCCCGCAACTACGCCAAGACCGTCGAGCTCGGCAAGGGTGCGATCAAGTCGGGCTACGCTGACGCGGACACGTACCTCGTCGTCTCCCAGTCCTACTACCAGCAGAACGATTTCAAAAATGCCCGTGATTTCGTCGGCGGCTGGATCCGTGATCAGGAAAAACGCGGTCAGCGCCCGAAGGAAAACGCGATCCAGATTTATGTGACCTCGTGCATGCGGCTGAAGGACGAGGCTTGCACGGCGGCCGGCTTCGAGAAGCTCGTGACGTATTACCCGAACCCGGCCGGTTGGGCGAACCTGATGCAGTCGCTGTTCGAGGCCCGCAATGATGCCGCGGCGTTCAATGCCTACCGTCTGGCGACGGACGTGGGTGCCATGCGGCGGGCCGATGACTACACGGAGATGGCGCAGCGCGCGATCGAAAAGGGTTTGCCGGGTGAAGCACAGAAGACGCTCGAAGC
>RGWK01000085.1 GCA_010029775.1 Gammaproteobacteria bacterium | reverse complement strand
CCGCTCAGGCTCGCCCCGCGCAGCTGCGAGAGCAGGAACTCGCGCGGACCTTGCGTCGGCGGATATTCCTGCAGGGTGATCTGCATCACGGTGTCCTTGCTCGGCGTAAAGGCGAGCAGCCGGTCACGCTGGTTGTCGACCGTCCAGGCGCGCGGGAACGCGAGCGTGATGCCGAGATCGGCGTGATAGAGACGGTTGCCGCGCACGATGCCTTGCGCACGACTCGAGCCATAGGTGATGCCGTCGAGCGCCTGCAGGTAACGATCACGATTGTCCAGCCAACCGCCGGCAGGCGCATCGACCACGTTGGCCGACATCTTGGCCGCCTGGATGGCCCGCGCGTCCGGCGTCGGGTGCGAGGAGAACAGCCCGTGATAGATCCGCGGCTCGCGGCCCTCGGCCCGCGCCCGGTCGCGCTCGAAGCGCTCGCCCTGCTTGAACATCTCGAACACTTCCGTCATCGCCTCCGGCCGATAGCCGGCGCGGGTGGCGTACTTGAGGCCGAGGCGGTCCGCCTCGAGTTCGTTCTCGCGACCATATCCCTGCATCCACGCCGTCGCACCCAGGTTGGCGAGGTCGGCCACCGCCCCGGAGCCCGTGTACAACGCCGCGGCCGTGGCAGCGAGCGTTGCCAGCACGCCGCGCGTGGTGCGCTCCTGCGGATGCCGCGCCGTCACATGCGCCACTTCATGGCCAAGCACCGAAGCCAGCTCGGACTCCGAATTGAGGTTGCGCAGCAAGCCGCGGTGAACGTAGACGTAGCAGCAGCCGGTGGTGAAGGCGTTGATGGAATCATCATCGATGACGACGAATTTCCATTCCGCATCGGCGAGCTCGCTCATCTTGGCGACACGCTGACCGACCTCGCTGACGTAATCCTGCAGCGCCTGATCCTCGTACACGCCATAGGCCTTGAGGATCTGCTCATGCGCCTTGCGGGCGCTCGCGCTCTCCTTGGGCTTCTGGGCCTTTGTCTGGCTGAACGCCACTGGCGTGGACGCCAGCAGCACCAGCGCCAGAGTTGCCGCGATGAACCGTCGAGCGTTATGCATCATCATGATGACCTCGGAGGCCCGAAAACTAGCAGAAGTTCCCATCCACGCTACGTTCGCCGGGGCCAGAAACGCAACGGGGCGCCCACAGGCGCCCCGAAACGGAAACCGTCCGCCGGCAATGGGCCGGCGCGACGCTGCGGTCAACGCGCTGCGGCGGCCGCGTACTTCTTGCGGAACTTGTCGACGCGACCAGCGGTATCCACCATCTTTTGCTTACCCGTGTAGAACGGGTGGCAGCTCGAGCAGACTTCGACCTGTAGGTCGTGGCCCAGGGTCGAGCGGGTCTTGAACGTGTTGCCGCAGGAGCAGCTGACGTTGATGTCGGTGTATTCCGGGTGGATCGAGGCTTTCATGGGCGGCCTACCGAGACAAGCGGGTCAAAAAGGGCGCGCAGTCTATCGGTGTACCGGCTCCCGCACAAGGGCTCTGTCAGCGCGGCGGTCGCCGTCCAACCCCCGTCCGCCGTTCTATCCACAGTTTCTGTGGATAACTCTGTGGACGAGAACCCCTGCAGCGTCGTTTTCACGGGTGATTTACGCATTTCTGCGGTATTGCTCAAAAAATGAAAGCCCTGCATTTACTAATATATTCAATAACTTATGTTTTTATTCTTGCAACAAATCTGAAAAAAACGCGCGAACTGCCGTCGGCACTGAGTTTTTCCGAAGCTGTGCATAGTCCGCGCAAATTCGCCGACGAAACCGCCTAAGTGCCCGATTCGCTTGGCAGGAATTCGACCAACAAGTCGTTGAGATACTGCAGCCCGAGGGGCGTAGGCCTTACCCGGTCGGCCTCGATCGCCAGCAGCCCCCGCTGCGCCAGGCCCTCGAGGGTGGGCAAAACGGTCTGCCACGGCAGGCCGGTGCCGGCTTCGAACTGCGGATGCGCAAAACCCTCGAGCAGACGCAACGCATTGAGCATGAACTCGAACGGTCGCTGCGCCGGAGCAACCTCCGTCTGCACGAGACCCGCGCGCGGATCGCGCTGGAAGCGGCGCGGATCGCGCGGTTGGGTGGTGCGCACGATGCGCCACTCGCCCGTTATCGCATCGCGTCCGCTGAGCTTGCCGTGTGCGCCGGCACCAAGGCCCAGGTAATCGCCGAAGTTCCAGTACAGCAGGTTGTGCGCGCAGGCCCGACCCGAGCGCGCATAGGCAGAGATTTCGTACCGCTCGAAACCGGCGCCCTGCAGCAGCGGCAGGCAAGAGGCGAGGATCTCGATGGTGGTGTCTTCGTCGGGCAGCGCCGGTGGCGGCCGAGCGGCGAAAGGCGTGCCGGGCTCGAGCGTGAGGTGATAATGCGAGATCTGCGCCGGCGAAAATGACAGTGCGGCCTGCACGTCCGCCAGCGCCTCGGCGACACCCTGCCCGGGCAGCCCGTACATCAAGTCGATATTGAAGTTGTCCATGCCCGCCGCGTGCAACTCGGCCAGCGCGCTCGCCGTCTCGGCGGGAGAGTGCACACGACCGAGCGCGCGCAGCCGTTCCGCATCGAAGGTTTGCGCACCGACCGAGACGCGATTCACGCCGACTGCGGCGTACTCGGCGAACCGCCCGCGTTCGATCGTGCCGGGATTCGCCTCGAGGGTGATCTCCGCGGAACTCGCCACGGGTAACTCCTCGCGCAGTGCCTGCAGCACGCGACCGATAGCGGCCGGCGAAAACAGGCTTGGCGTACCGCCGCCGAGGAAAATGCTGGTCACGGATCGCCCGGCCAGAAACGGCGCCTGCCGCTCTACCTGCGCGCGCAGATCCGCGCACAGGGCATCGACGTAGGCCTGCTCAGGCAACTGCCCGCGCAAGGCGTGCGAGTTGAAATCACAGTACGGGCATTTGCTCACGCACCAAGGAAAGTGAAGGTAAACGCCGAGCGGAAGCGTCATGCCGACAGAGGCGCGAAGATCATGCTGGGACGCGCGGCAGCCGCTGCAGCAAATCGCGCAGCGCCTGACCCCGATGGCTCGCCGCATGTTTGCGTGCCGCCTCGAGCTCGGCAACGCTGGCCCCTGCGGCATCGAGCGGTGCGAACACCGGGTCGTAACCGAACCCGCCCGCACCGCGCGGCGCGCTGAGTATCCTGCCTTCCCAGCTGCCCGTGCCGAATACGGGGTACGGGTCTTCGGCATCGCGCACGAAAGCGATCACACAGCGAAAACGTGCCCGGCGTGCGTCGGGTTCAACACCGGCGAGGGCTGCGAGCAACTTGGCGATGTTGGCGGCATCGTCCGCCTCGGGGCCTGCATAGCGTGCCGAGTACACCCCGGGTGCCCCGCCGAGTGCATCGACCTCGAGGCCCGAGTCATCCGCCATCGCCGGCATGCCGCTGCGTGCTGCGGCGTGGCGCGCCTTGAGCAGCGCGTTGTCGGCGAAGGTCTGTCCGGTCTCTTCGGCAGACTCGATACCGAGTGCGCCTTGCGCGATGAACTGCAGATCGAGTGGCGCGAGCATCTCGGCGAACTCGCGAACCTTGCCGGCGTTGCCGGTGGCGAGCACCACTCTCATCGGGCAAGTCTCACTTTGCGAGCGCCGCCGTCTGCAACGCGTGCAGCTCCTCGATGCCGCGCGCGGCGAGCGCCAGCAGCGCATCGAGTTCGTCGCGGCGAAAGGCGTGACCCTCGGCCGTCCCCTGGATCTCGACGAACCGGCCGCCATCGCGCATCACGACGTTCATGTCGGTTTCCGCCTGCGAATCCTCGGCATAGTCGAGATCGAGCACGGGCATGCCACCACAAATGCCGACCGACACCGCGGCCACCTGACCATGCAAGGGCAGCTCGCCCAGCAAGCCGCGTTTTTTGAGGGCCGAGCAGGCGTCGACCAGCGCGACATAACTGCCCGTGATCGCCGCCGTGCGCGTGCCACCATCGGCCTGCAGCACGTCGCAATCGAGTGTGACCGTGCGCTCACCGAGCGCCGATAGATCGATGATGGCGCGCAGGCTGCGGCCGATCAGCCGCTGTATTTCCTGCGTGCGGCCGCTCTGCTTGCCCTTGGCCGCCTCGCGCGGCGAACGTGTGTGCGTTGCCCGGGGCAACATGCCGTACTCCGCCGTGACCCACCCCTGCCCGCGTCCGCGCAGAAAACCGGGCACACCCTCTTCGATGCTCGCCGTGCAGAGCACGCGTGTGCCGCCGAATTCGACCAGCACCGAGCCTTCGGCATGGCGGGTGAAATGACGATGAAAATTGACTGCACGCAACGCATCGGCGCTGCGACCGCTCGGTCTTTTGAACTGGGTCATGGACAAGAACTCTTAGAAAAGCGACGACGGGTCGGGTTGCGATAGACTGCTCGCTTTATACACCATGATGCAGCATCCACCATGATCAGCAGCATGACGGGCTTCGCCCGCCGCGAAGTGTCCGGCGCCTTTGGCCAGTTGACCTGCGAACTGCGCAGCGTCAACCACCGCTACCTCGAACCTGGTTTTCGGTTACCCGAGGAATTGCGTTCGGTCGAAACGGAGCTGCGACAAATCCTCGCGCGCGAACTGCGCCGCGGCAAACTCGACTGCACAATCCACCTGCGCGGCGCGCATCAAGCCGAGCGCGAGTTGCTGGTCGATGAGGCCGCGCTCGCTCGCGTGCTCGCTCGCGCCCAAGATATCGCAGGCCGCATCACGGCTGGCAAACTCACTGGAAGCGCGCCGATCAACCCGATCGATGTACTGCGCTGGCCCGGGGTACTCAAGGACGAAGCGCCCGACAGCGAAAGCCTGCAAGTGGCGTGTCGCGCCTTGTTCAGCGAGACCGTGCGGGAGCTCGCCGCGGCGCGCGCACGCGAGGGCGAACGGCTGCGCGAGCTCATCGAGCAGCGCTGCGAGGCCCTCGCCGTGCTGGTGGCGAGCGTGCGAACACGTATGCCGGAAATCCGCGAACGCCTGCGCAGCAAACTGCACGAGCGCCTTGCGGAGGTTGCCGCCAGCGTCGATGCCGAACGCTTCGAACAGGAACTCGTGCTGATCCTGCAACGCGCCGATGTCGACGAAGAACTCGATCGGCTCGATGGCCACATCGTCGAGATCCGCCGGGTCATCGGCGGCACCGAGGCCGCGGGTCGCCGTCTCGATTTCCTCATGCAGGAACTCAATCGCGAGGCCAACACTCTGTCGTCCAAGTCGCAGGAACTCGACACCACGCGACTCGCCGTCGACATGAAGGTGCTGATCGAGCAGATGCGTGAGCAGGTGCAGAATATCGAGTAGCAGGGGGAGTCATGCGAAGACATGTCTCGCAACTCCCTTCGCCCTGGTGCCGGCGCTGCCGCTTTTTATAAAAATTCTGAAAGCGATGCAGTCTTAGAGCATGCGATCGGCGAACTGCTTGGCCCAGGCCACAGTCTTGCGGTTCGAGTTGCGCACTCGCTTGACCTGCAGCTTCGCCATATTTTTGTAGATCACTGCGGCAATATCAGGCGCGGCATCGATCTTGCGGCCATCGAAGGACAGCGATACGCAGTCTTCAAGCGCGCGGATGCGGGCCGAACGCGGCTCGCCATCGATCAAGGCCATTTCACCGAAAGTTTCCCCAGGGCCAAGCTCGGCCAGCTTGGTCCAGTCGTGTCCATCCTTTTTCTCGACGATGGCCTGCCCCTTGAGCAGAATGAAGAAGTTGTAGCCGATGTCGCCTTCGTTGAAGAACAGCTTGTCCTTGGTGACGTTCACGCGCTCGGCGCCGGTCACCAGCCGCTCGAGCCGCGGCACATCGAGCCCGTTGAACAGGGCGACGTTGGTGGACAGTTTCTGCAGGAACTCGTCGATGGCACGAACCACTGGATCCTCCTCAACGGCCCTCGCTTGAGTATTGCTCGGCCGCCGGGCGAAGAATAGCAGGGCGGTGGCCGCTTGAAACTTGGCTTACTATGACGCCTGCATGAACACCGCGACGAGTTCCGCAGTCCCTGGCGATGACGCCCCCCGGCGGCGCGGCGGGAGGCTGTTCGTGATCGCTGCACCGTCGGGTGCCGGCAAAACCAGCCTGGTCAAGGAACTGCTGGCACGCGAGCCAAACCTGCGCGTCTGCGTCTCACACACCACTCGGCCGCGAAGACCCAACGAGGTAGACGGTCGCGACTACCACTTCGTCGACGTGGCCACGTTTCGGCAGATGATCGACGCGGACGGCTTCCTCGAACACGCGCTGGTGTTCGACAACTACTACGGCACGAGCCGCGCCGCCCTCGCCGATGCCTTCGGCCGCGGCCACGACGTCATCCTCGAAATCGACTGGCAAGGTGCCCGGCAGGTTCGCGAGCGAACCCAAGATCCGGTGCGAGGCACCACCGGCTGCATCGGGATTTTCGTGCTACCTCCCTCGCGTGCCGAGCTCGAGGCCCGGCTGCGCAACCGCAAAACCGACAGCGACGAAGTCATCGCCCGACGGTTGCGCGACGCTGTCTCCGACATGCGCCACGCCGACGAATTCGACTACGTGATCGTGAACGATCACTTCGAAACGGCGCTGCGCGAGCTGCAGCGCATCCTCGAGGGCGACGCCTCGGACCTGCGGGCCGACCGGCCGACACTGGCTACGCTGATGGCCCGCTTGCTGGGCTAGGACTCGCTGGGCTCGGCCATTGCTGACCGCGGCCGTCGCTGGCCTCGGAGGAGGGCCTGCCGTATACTGCTCGGCCCTGTTTGGAAGGCCGCAGCACATGGCACGCATCACCGTAGAAGACTGTCTCCAGAACGTCGACAACATCTTCCAGCTCAATGGCGCCGAGGCCACGGTCCCTTGGGAGAACGACAAGCCGACGGTCGTGGCCCTGCGCGAGATCGCCGCCGGCAACATCACCCCGGACATGCTGCTGGAGCCGGAGCCCGAGCCGGAACCGGAGCCGAGCTTGCTGCCCGACATCATGGAGCCGGATCCGGGCTTCCGCGCGCCGCAGTTCGGCCTCGGAGACTGACCCGAAGACCCTGCGGGGCGGAGTTCGCTTGGACTATGCGCAGACGCTGCTTGGCTTTCTGCCTGGCGGATCCCGCAGGACCCCGGGTCTCAAGGAACTGCTGAGCGCCGCCGGCGCGTACCTGCCCGCCGAGCAAGTCGATCGCATTCGCCTCGCCGCGGAATTCGGCGCGGAGGCCCACCGCGGCCAGAAGCGTAATACCGGCGAACCCTACATTGCCCACCCGGTCGCCGCAGCCGAGATTCTGGCGAGTCTGCGCGTCGACGCCGACACCATCGTCGCAGCGATCCTGCACGACGTCATCGAAGACACGCCCATCGCCAAAGACGAGATCGCCTCGCGCTTCGGTGACAGCGTGGCCGAGATCGTCGATGCGGTAACCAAGCTCGACCAGATCCAGTTCAAGAGCCGCGAGGAAGCGCAGGCGGAGTCGTTCCGCAAGATGCTGCTCGCGATGGTGCGCGATCTGCGCGTCATCCTCGTCAAACTCGCCGATCGGCTGCACAACATGCGCACCATCGAGGGCATGTCGTTGACGCGCCGCCGCGCCATCGCTCGCGAAACGCTCGACATCTACGCGCCGCTCGCCGAACGGCTTGGCCTCTACGCCATGAAACTCGAGCTCGAGGATCTTGGCTTCCACGCCCTCTACCCGCAGCGGTACCGCGTCATCGAACGAGCATTGAAGCGCGCCCGCGGCAACCAGAAGGAATTCCTCGGCCGCATCTCGGAGAGCATTTCGGCGGCGCTCGCCAAGGCGGAGATCCCGGCCGAGGTCGACGCTCGCGAAAAGCATCTCTACAGCATCTATCGCAAGATGCTGCGCAAGCGCTCGGCGCTTTCGGAAATCGTCGATGTCTACGGATTGCGCGTGATCGTCGACTCGGTGGATCACTGTTATCGCGCACTCGGAGTGGTGCACAGCCTGTTCCGACCGATGCCTGGCCGGTTCAAAGATTACATCGCCATTCCGCGCGTCAACGGTTATCAATCGCTGCATACGACGCTGTTCGGACCCAATGGTCTGCCGATCGAAGCGCAGATCCGCACCCGCGATATGCACCGCATCGCCGAGTCGGGTATTGCCGCCCACTGGAAGTACAAGTCCGG
>RGWK01000084.1 GCA_010029775.1 Gammaproteobacteria bacterium | reverse complement strand
GCGCTTGCAGTGGTGCTCGCCGTGTTCTGCCTGTGGCGCCGCTCGCGCCGCGCCCCGGTGCCCCGCGAGCAGCGTGGCCCATACATCAAAGCGCAACCGGAAACCACTGCTGTCACTGAGGAATCGCAGTGGCGTGATCCGAGCAATCCACGCGGCGGGAGTCAGCCGAGCACGGGATTGTCGGGCTGAGTTCGGTCACCGTACACTTCCGTCTCCCGTGATCTCGTCAGGAAACCGCTGATGTCCGACACGTCGCCCGCGCCCCGGCGATTTCGCTCGAGTGGACGCTATTCCGCGCTGCGACTGTTGCGCGAAGCGCTGACCGGCCATCGCGGCTGGACGCCCGCGTGGCGCAAGGCAGAGCCGCGCAAGCAATATCAGGTGGTCATCGTCGGCGGCGGCGGTCACGGCCTCGCGACGGCCTATTACCTCGCCAACCACTTCGGCATCACCGATGTTGCCGTGCTCGAGAAAGGTCCGATCGGCCTCGGCAACGTCGGGCGCAACACGACCATCATTCGCTCGACCTACTACACGCCCGAGAACATCCGCTTCTACGATTTTTCTTTGAAGTTGTGGGAAGGCCTGGAGAAGGAACTGAACTTCAACGCGATGGTCAGCCAGCGTGGCGTCGTCTACACCTACCACACGGATGGCCAACGCGATGTCATGACCGGTCGCGCCAATGACATGCGTCTCGCCGGGGCCGACTGCATCGAGCTCGACCGCGCGGCACTCAAGACATTGATTCCGCCGATCTCTCTCGACAACCATCGCTTCCCGATCATGGGTGCCTTCATGCAACCCCGTGGCGGCACGGTGCGTCACGACGCGGTCGCCTGGGGCTACGCCCGAGGGGCTTCCGAGGCGGGTGTCGACATCATCGAGCATTGCGAGGTCACCGGGTTGCGGCAAGCCGGCGGACGCGTCACGGGCGTCGAAACCACCCGCGGCTTCATCGGTGCGGGTACGGTGTGCCTCGCCGTCGCGGGACACTCGTCGCATCTGGCCGCCATGGCCGGGATTCGCCTGCCCATCGAAAGCCATGCACTGCAGGCCTTCGTGAGCGAATCGATCAAACCGTTTCTCGATGTGGTGCTGATGTTCGGTGCGGGTCACTTCTACATCAGCCAATCAGACAAAGGCGGCATGGTGTTCGGCGGCAGCACCGATGCACACAACACCTATGCGCAGCGCGGTACGCAGTGGATCGCCCAGGAAGTGGCGTCCGAGGGCGTGGCGCTGCTGCCCGAGCTCGCCAACCTGCGCATCCTGCGCCAATGGGGCGGCATCATGGACATGACCATGGACGGCACTCCTATCATCGGCCGACTGCCGCTCGATGGACTCGTGATGAACGGCGGCTGGTGCTACGGCGGCTTCAAGGCCATTCCTGCGGGCGGCTACACGACGGCGCATCTGATTGCGCGTGGCGAGTCGCACCCCTTGACCACGCACATGGATGTCGACCGCTTCGCCGAAGGCCGCACCTTCGACGAGCCGGGTATCGGCCCATTCCCCTGGATGCACTGATCATGCTGCGCATTCCCTGTCCCCACTGCGGCACACGCGACGAAGTCGAGTTTCGCTACAAAGGCGAGGCCAGCGTGCGTCGGCCCGCAGCCGATGCCGAGGTTGCGCAGTTTGCCGCCTACGTTTACGAACGCAGCAACCCCAAGGGCTGGCATCTCGAGTGGTGGTTTCACAGCGCCGGATGCCGGCAGATGTTGCAGCTCTGGCGACACACGGTGAGCCACGAGATCCACTCGGTGGGTACCGCACAGGAGCGGCCAAGCGCACCCATCAGTGAGCGTTCAGCATGAGCGGTTCACGACGCATCGCAGCCGGCGCACTGGTCGATCCGGCAAATCCGGTCGAGTTCGAATTCGACGGTCGTCGCCTGGTCGGCCTCGCGGGCGACACAGTGGCCTCGGCATTGCTGGCCAATGGCGTTCGACTCGTCGGCCGCAGTTTCAAGTATCACAGGCCGCGCGGCATCATCAGCGCGGGCCCGGAAGAACCCTGTGCGCTGATCGACTTGCTCGGTACGCAAGGCCGGGCACCCAATCGCCCTGCCACAACGGTGCCGATCACCGCAGGGCTGCGCACGGTAAGCCAGAACCGCTGGCCATCGCTGGAACTCGATCTGCTGTCCATCAACAGTCTGTTCGCGGCCGTGTTGCCCGCGGGCTTTTACTACAAGACGTTCATGAGCCCCGGCAAAGCCTGGGAGCGGCTTTACGAACCTGCAATCCGTCGTGCTGCAGGGCTCGGGGTGCTGGGAGCCGGGCGCAGCGAAGCGGTGACCCATGGCGAACATACGGTGCACGATCACACCGACGTGTTGGTTATCGGCAGCGGCGCAGCAGGCCTCGCGGCCGCCAAGCGTTTGCAGGGGTCGGGCGCACGGGTGATGCTGCTCGAGCGCGACGTGGTCGCCGGTGGCGGCACGCTGCTCGATACCCGATGGCAGGCTTGGCGCGAGGCGACGCTCGCGCAACTGACCGGCGACACCTCGCTGCAGTGCCTGACTCGCACCCAAGTTATCGCCGCCTATGGCCATGGCGTGTTTGCCGCGGTGGAGACGCTCCCTGAAGCCGGTCCCGATGGACTGCCGCGTGAGCGGCTGCGGGTCATCCGAACCAAGCGAGTACTGCTCGCCACAGGCGCGAACGAGCGCTGGATTGCCTGTGAGAACAACGATCGACCGGGCGTGATGCAGGCAGGTGCCGCACTCGCCTATCTGCGTCGTTACGGCGTGGCGGTGGGCAGTCGGCCAGTGCTGTTCGTCAATTCGGATTGGGCTTACGAGGCCGCCGTGGCCTTGCACGAGGCGGGAGTCAGGCCGTGCGCGATCGTCGATCCGCGCCGCGACTCGGCCGCTGCGGAACGCGCCCGCGCGCTCGGTATCACCGTGCACGCCCACTCGGTTGTGACCACCGTGCACGGTCGGCGCGCGGTTGAGGGCGTGCAACTGGCGAGCGTTGATGGCAGTTCCGGCCCCAACCTCGAGGCGGACTGCCTGCTGCTCTCGGGCGGCTACCAGCCTGAATCCGCCCTCGCTACCCAAGCGGGCGGGTCTTTGCAGTGGCGCGAGGAACTCGCCGCTTTCGTGGCTGCGCTGCCCGGAACAACGGGCGTGGTGGCGGGCGCTGCGGCAGGCGCCTTCGGTCTCGCCGCCGCCGCACGCGATGGCGCAGAGGGTGCCGTGCGCATTGCCGCCGAACTCGGCCTGACGCTAACGGACGATGCGGATACGGCCGCCACCGCTCTGCAGGATCCCGCCGTCACGCCGCTGCAGGCACTCTGGGAAGTCCCCGGGCGCGGCAAGGCCTTCGTCGATCTGCAGCACGATGTCACCGCGGCCGACATCAGGCTTGCGCACCGCGAGGGCTACACCCACATCGAGCACATGAAGCGTTACACCACGCACGGTATGGCGACCGATCAGGGGCGCACTGGCGGGGTACTCGGCGCCGCCATCCTCGCTGCGGCGCGCGGCCAGGCCCCGCAGGAGATCGGTCTGCCGACGCCGCGTCCTTACGTGCACCCGACCTCGTTCGCGGCGATGGCAGGCGGCGAAGTCGGCGCTCATTTGCGACCGATCCGTCATTTCCCCGCCCATGACTCGCACGTGGCCTGTGGGGCGATCTTCGTGCCCGCGGGGCTCTGGTTGCGCCCCCTCGTTTACGCAACGCAACCCGGCTGGGAGCCGGTGCTGCGCGAGTCCCGTGCAGTGCGTACCGCGGCGGGCATCGGCGATGCTTCAAGTCTTGGCAAGATTGACGTGCAAGGCCCTGATGCCGCTAAGTTTCTTGACTACATTTACGCCAACCGATTCTCCACGCTCGCGGTCGGCAAGGCGCGCTACGGCATCATGCTTCGCGAGGACGGATACCTGCTCGACGACGGCACGACTTCGCGGCTCGGCGCGCAGCATTTCCTGCTGACCACCACCACGGCCAACCACACCCACGTCCTCGAGCATCTCGAGTTCCAGTTGCAGGTCAACCGTCCCGATCTCGACGTGGTACTGATGGACGTCACCGATCAATGGGCGCAGTTCTCGATCGCCGGCCCGCGCGCCCGCGACGTGCTGCAGAAGGTCATGCCGGGAACCGACGTCTCAGGCGCTGCCGTACCCTTCCTGGCCGCCCTGCCCGCGCAAATCGCCGGCGTGTGGGGTCGACTGTTCCGGATCTCCTTCTCCGGCGAACTCGCTTACGAGGTCGCCGTGCCCTCATCGCGGGCCAACGACGTGTGGAATGCCTTGCTCGAGGCCGGTAAGCCCTTTGGCGCGGTGCCGTATGGCGTCGATGCTCTCAACACTTTGCGCATCGAAAAGGGGCACGTGACCACCGCGGAGCTCGACGGCAATGCGAGTGCCCATATGCTGGGTTTCGAGCGTATGTTGAAGGCTGAAGGCGACTACGTCGGCCGAGTTTTGGCGCAGCGCCCCGCGCTGAGCTCACCCGAGCGCCCACAACTCGTTGGCGTACGACCGAGCTCCCCGAGCGCGCGACTGCGGACCGGAGCCCTGCTCGTTGAGCCCTCGGCACCGACCCGCACGCTCGGCTTCGTGAGCTCCTGCACACCCTCGGTGCTCATCGACGGCTGGGTTGGCTTGGCGATGCTGGCCGGGGGCAGAAGCCGTCACGGCACGCGACTGCTGGCCGTATCGCCCGTGCATGGCGAGTCGGTCGACGTTGAAATCACCACGGCCCACTGGTTCGACCCGGAGAATGCCCGTGTCCGCGCCTGAGCGAGTCCATTTCAGCATTGTTCAGGTCGCTGCCTGGCGTGGCGGGGATGCGGCGCTGGCCTCACGGCTGCAAACCCTTGGCTGGGAACTGCCGACGCTCGGCCGGGCGTGGTTCGGAGAGAGGCGCACGGCCTTGTGCGTCCAGCCACACCACTGGCTGCTGCTCGATGAAACTCAACATCCCGATTTCGTCGCTCGCTGTCGCGAGGGCGTGGCTGACGCGGGCGCCGTGGCAGAACTGACCGCAGCGCGCAGCGCCTGGCGGCTGCGCGGCGAAACAGCCCGCCGGAGTCTCGCCGCCGGCTGCAGGCTGGATCTTGCGCCCTCGGCCTTTGCGATCGGTCAGGCTGCTGCAACCACGATCGCACAGGTGCATGCGACGCTGATCGCCTCACCCGATGGATGGCTGCTGCTGTGCTCCTCGTCGGTGACCAAACACTTCGAGGCCTGGCTTGAGCACGTTCAAGCGGGTTGAGAGCCTAATAAATACAGCGCCACGGCGCCCGGGGGAAACGCAATGATTCTGCTCACAGGCATCACGGGGAATATTGGCGGCGCAACGGCGCGAGCATTGCTCGCTCGGGGGGTCAAGTTTCGCGCGCTGGTCCGCGATCCCCAGAAGGCCGCAGCCTGGGCCGAGCGCGGCGTTGAACTCGTGACGGGCAATCTCGAGGATGCCGCCTCCGTAAAGCAAGCGCTCGCGGGCATCGATCGCGCCTTGCTCGTATTGCCGAACGGCGAGCCGCAAGAACAACTCGAACTCGGGTTCATTCGCACGGCACGCGAGGCGGGTGTCCCCTGGGTGATCAAACTGTCCTCGCCCGAAGCTGTGCGCGGCACGACGAGCCCGATCCCGCTCGCCCACATTGCTGCCGAGGACGCGCTGAAGGCCTCCGGCATGAAGTGGACGCTGGTCCGCCCGAGCTTCTACATGCAGAACTTCCGCGGCTCGATCAAGGCCGCGCGCGAGACCGGCAAGCTGTCGATGCCGATGGGCCGCGGCACCGTCGCCCTGACGGATAATCAGGAGGCCGGCGATTTCATCGCCCACGTGCTCACCGATGCCAACTCCGCACGCCATCAGGGGCAGTGCTACGACATCACGGGCCCCGATCCGGTCATGGATTTCGAGGCCATTGCTCGTGTCATCGGTGAAGTCATTGGCAAGCCGGTCGCCTACAACGACTGCGACCCGAAGGCCTTTCAGGAGGCCATCCGGCCCTTCCACCGCAACGCCTGGCATTCAGACGCCGTGGCGCGCCTGTTCGCCGAGATTGCCAACGGCAGCACGCCGGGGCATCGCACCGACACCTTCCAGACCATCATGGGTCGGCCGGGGCGATCCTTCCGCGAGTACCTGCAGACGCTGGTTGCATCCTGATCGGGCGGTCACCGGAGCAGGCTCTCGCCGGATCTCGCTCCCGCGCCTCGAGGCAGCTCTCCCCACCCATCAACCGCGCTGCGGGCCGAGTTCGGCGCTGCGGCAGTGCATCGCCGAGGCCATGGTAATTTTTCGATCATTCCGGCTCGGAGGTGGGCAATGAATTTGTCGGTCGTGTTGTGGGCGATTCCGCAAGCCATGCGTACTATGGCGACGCTGTATCCCGCCTACGCGGCGCGTCTGCGCGAGCGCGATCTGATCGCCCAATTCCGCTTGCGTGACGTGCCTGAGGGACGCTGGATCGAGTTGCGCGGCGGCAAGGTCAACACGGGTGCCGGCCTGCATGCCAAACCCGACCTCACGGTGCATTTCAAAAATCGAGAAATCGCCGAGAACTTCCTCACCCCGCCGTTCGACATGCTCGAGCGCATCGACGCTGCGAAGAACTTCAAGATTGGCATCGACGGGGCCGACGACCTCGCCGTCTGGTTCATGCAGACCCTCACCCGCCTTGAGACCGTCACGTGGAAAGCCGGTACCGACATGGGCGATGGCGTGACGCGCTACACCAACGGCACCAACAGCGGCCCGATCTTCGTGTACGTGAAGGATGGCAAGATCATCCGCACCACGCCGATCGACTTCGACGACAGCGATGCTCCACCCTGGACGATCACGGCGCGCGGGCAAACCTTCACGCCGAGCCGTCGCACCACCGTCGCCACGCACGGCCTGTGCCTGAAGTCGATGGTCTACTCGAAGAACCGCATCCTGCAGCCGATGAAGCGCGTGGACTTCGACCCGGACGGCGAGCGAAACATCCACAATCGCGGCAAGTCCAAATTTGTACCGATCAGCTGGGACGAAGCCCTCGACATCGTTTCCAAAGAAATCAAGCGCGCCAAGGCCGTGGGTCCCGGCGCGATCTGCGTGGCCAACGGTTCGCACCACCAGTGGGGCAACCTCGGCCACTACATGAGCGCCTTCAACCGCTTCTGGAACCTGATCGGCGTCACCAAGCTGGTGCACACGCCAGACAGCTGGGAGGGGTGGTTCTGGGGTGCCATGCACCACTGGGGTAACAGCCTGCGTCTTGGCTGCCCGGAGTTCTACGGCACTGTCGAAGATTGCCTCAAGGAAGCCGAGATGATCGTCTTCTGGTCGAGCGATCCTGATGCGACCTATGGGTTCGATGGCACCGAGCGGCGCGAGTGGGCGAAACGTCTTGGCATCAAGATGGTGCACATCGACCCGTATCTGAACCACACGGCTGCACATCTCGGTGGCAAGTGGATTTCGCCGAAGCCCGGCACCGATGCTGCGCTCGCCCAAGCCATCTGCCACGTGTGGCTTACCGAAGGCCTGTACGACAAAAATTTCGTCGCCGAGCGCACCACAGGGTTCGATGAGTGGCGCGCCTACATTCTCGGCGAAACGGATGGCGTGGCGAAGACGCCCGAGTGGCAAACGCAGGAGACCGGCGTGCCGGCTCGCGACGTGCGCGCACTGGCCCGCGAATGGGGCAGCAAGAAAACCTATCTCGGCGCGGGCGGCTGGGGCGTGGGCCTCGGCGGCGCAGGTCGCAGCCCGATGGGCGCCCAGTGGGCCCGCATGATGACCATCCTCGGTGCAATGCAGGGCTACGGCCGTCCGGGCTCAAACTTCGGCAACCTGCAATTCGGTGCGCCACTCGACTTCAACTTCTACTTCCCGGGCTATGGCGAGGGCAGCTTCTCCGGCGAACTGATGACGAGCGCCAACTCCGCCAACAATTACCAGCGCATGCCGCACATCGTCACCATGAGCTCCGTGCGTCAGGCCATTCCGCGCATGTGGTTCCCGGAGGCCATTACGCAAGGCAAGGCGATGGGTTACCTGACCGACGTCGCGTCAATCCAAGGTCAGTTTTTTCCGTTCGGCTACCCCTCGCCCGGCCACGTGCGCGTGGAAATGCTCTACAAATACGGCAGCAGCTCGCTCGGCACCCAGGTGGCCTCGAACCGCTGGATCAACGCGTATCAGCACGAGAGCCTGAAGTTCGTGGTGAACCAGTCGGTGTGGTGGGAAGGCGAAACGGTCTTCGCCGATGTGATCCTGCCGGCCTGCACGGTGTTCGAGCGCTGGGATATTGGCGAGTGGTACAACGTCGGCGCGGGTTACGTGCATCACATGTACTCGATGAACAACCATCGCGTGATCACGCTGCAGCACAAGGCAATCGAACCGCTCGGCGAGTCGAAATCCGACTACGACATCTTCCTCGCCATCGCGGAGAAGCTCGATCTCGGCTCGGTGTACTCCGAGGGTGGCACGTCCGAATACGACTGGTGCAAACGCGTATTCGACTCATCGGATCTCGCCAAGCG